>JAJYTO010000152.1 GCA_021793015.1 Bacillota bacterium | reverse complement strand
TCGCCGGAGCGTTCGCAGACGCTGCCCGCTTTTTCCCGGAGCCGATCATCGTGATAGCCGCGGCAAGCACGACAATGGACACGCCGACCAGCCAGAGTGTCGGGATGTCATGACGGGTGGCAAAAGCGAGGGTTATCACCAAGCACCAACTCCATAGAAGCATCCACCCCGCAACCACGAGCGCATCATAACCTCCGCCCTGCGACTCTCTCGTCGCTTGCGCGGAAACCCCGTCTGTATTGTCGCGGCGGGACAGCGCAGGACCCACGGCGATGAGAACGCCCAAAAGCCCTGCGCCCAATACCACGGCCGCCAACACAACCTTATGGTTCACGAACGCGACGACTACCAGGAGAATCCACAGAAATACAATGCCGCCCATGTCCGTCGCCTCCCTTTTTCTCTTATCGTAGCACGCTGCAGGCTGGGACAAATCTCATTTTGAAAGCAAAAGGGGAGTGCTGCCGCCAGGCGGTCACTCTCCTCTTTGGCGACACACCGCGAACAGAGAGGCTCATGACCGCACGCGATCGCTGGGCAAGGATTTGCGAAATGCGTCACGAGACATGTGCTTGTGCTCGCGGGTGTGCCAGTAACTTCCGCGATTGACGCCCGCTCTTGTCGCGTTGTCCGCTTGCATGGCCCTCACCGCTGTGAGGGTTTCGCGCGACATTCGCACCGGCGCCTCCTTGGGTCCGTGTATCGGCCCGACGTTTGGTCCGCGGTATGCTCGTCCAAGCGCCTTCACTTCTAGCGGCGACAGCGGACCCCGCAAACCAGGCGTTCTCACGGCATGTCTTTCTCTTCTTGCATCTGCGGGCAAATCCGCCCTTCCCGCCCATTGCGGACGCGGTGCGGGCGCCGGATTCGCGCCCAGGTCGGTCTGCGTCAGTGGCAGATGCAACAATCCCGCCCGCGCATCGTTCATAAAGTTTCGCGCCTTGGCGAGTTGTTGTTTGCGCGGGTCCGCGTCCGGCGGCGTCATCGCGGCGCGATTGTCCAACACCTGTTGCCGGGCGAACACATCCTGCGCCGCTGGACGATAGGCCGCATGCGCCTGTTGGTACGCTTCTTGCGTGGCTGGACTCCACTGCGCGAAGCCCGGCGCGTGCCCGCCCTGTTGCCAAGCGGCTTCCGCGTCGGTCGCCGTTGCTTCAGCGGCGGCCGTTGCAGGTTTGATCCCGTAGATGCCATACTCTCCGTTCTCGTTCGCCAAAGCGCCGACAAACGCTTCGCGTCGGGCGCGATATGCTTCCATGGCCGGTGTGTTTCCACCAAAGCTGGCCGGGACGACCGCACCGTGCTCATCCAAATGTGCGGGTTGATAGCCATCTTCGTTGATGTTCGCCATCCGGCTTGCCGCCGCGTTGGCGTGGAGCGACCCCAAGAGTTGACTGCGCACCTCGTTCAGCCGCGCCCGACTCTCCTGGCGATTCGCCTGGTAGGACCGCGCCGCTTGCCCCGCCCCTTCCATACCGGGAATCGCCTTACCCAGTCGACTTCCAGCGACCGCGCCAACGGCTGCTGCCCCCAGGTCGCCCAACCGTCCCATGCGTCCACCCTCGTTGGCAAAGGCTTGCCGGTTTGTCTTCATTGCCAGCGCCATGTTGCTCGCGGCAAACTCGGTCTTCGCGCCCGCCGCGATATTGCCCATCGCGCCTGCCGTATGGGAACTGAAAAATGGGTGATGGCGGGAAAGTCGGCTCGATCCACCGCCGCGACCTCCGCCCGCACCTCCGAAACCGCCGGCCTTCTGCCCGCCTTCCACCCCGGCGCCAAGGCCCTCGTGCAGCGGATCGCCCTTAGCCGCCATGACGTGATTCGCCATCACATCGTCGAGCGTCGCACCTCGCGCAATCTGGCCAGCGGCCGTCTCAGGGCTGTGCGCAACGGCGTTTCGGGCGGACCCTGCAAACTGACGGTCGACCGCCCGAAACGCCGTTTTCCCCACCGCGCCGTGCATCTTGCCCATCGCGCCAACCGCTGCGCCCCCCGCCAGATCGCCTGCCACAAAACCCGCGGCTACGGCGGCGGCGCCTCCCGCCGTGTGCCCCATCACCTGCGCGTTAAACGCCCCGGCGACGACTTCGACAAACTTTCGCACGTACACTGCGGAGGCGATAAACCCGATCACCCCGACCAGCGCCGTGAAGATCTCGGCGATCCCCAAGCCCTGGGCGCTGTTCGGGTTCACCATTGCAGTGGCGAACCCGAACACCATCGCCTGACCAACCGGCACCAGCATCTGATAGATCCATTCGGTCCACCAGAGCTTTGCAATGCCCCGCGTCTTGTCGTTCGCCGCCATTGCCATGGCCAGCGGGAAGAGCATGATCCAGGCGTCGAGCAGCAATTCCCGAAACTGATACATCACGTACAGCACAACCGTCATGATCACCTGGATGAACTGCACGATCGAATCAAAGAGATTGGTGATCGGGCTGGTGCCCAAATGGAACCACGCCCCCGAGAGCACCGTGCTGCCGCCAAGCTTCAAGAAATAGAGCGCGAAGTCGTAGCACAACTGCGTCACCGCCACGGCAAACGGCGGCCCCACCATCATCAAGAGAGCAGCCAATACGACAAACAAGAGTTCACTCTTAATGATGTTGCGTTGCCGACCGTTCGGCCCGCTGGCGATCCTGGCCGCGCTGATATACACGCTGATGACAAGCCACGCAATGCCCAGGCTAAAAAACACACGCATAAACGGCAGCATGACCGTCTGGTTTCGCCCGGACGACACCACGTCGAACCAGGTACCCGTGCCAAATGGGATCTTTTGCGGCAATACCCCCTGCGGATTGTGAGGGTTCATCATGCTCGATTCGATCACGTGCTGTACGGTGAATCCGGCGCTCATGAACAGGAAGGAAAAACTGTCAAAGAGACTGGTCAGAAACCCGACGATGATATTGCCCAGCCAGTTCATCGGCGTCGCCGGACCCTGTGTACTTTTGCCCTGCGAACTCACGACAGCCCCCGTACCCGCATTGATCGTCTGGCCTGTGTGGCCGTTTGTGATCGTGTGCGCCAACACCGGAATCGCCGCCGCAAACAGGAGCCCCGCGACGACTGCCAACGCGATGACACTCCACCGCCGTTTTCTTGACGCACGACGAGGCTTTCCTTTACGAAACACCACCCCCACCCCCGATCCGTTCCCGTTCGCTCCGGGTGTGCGTCGTGCTAAAGAGCTCGCGCTCCAAGTCGGACGCGTTCATCTGGTTGTAGAAGATCTCGCCGGCCACGTCCCAGCGGGCCTCGCCCTTTTTGTAGTGCAGCAGTTCCTCGAACTCGCCCTCCTTGAGCCCCAGGACTTCGGTCACCAGCGCCCGATCCTGTTCCGTCTGCTGCAGGAGTACGCGCGTCGCGGAGTTTTGCGTGATCGCCTGTCCTTGCGCGTGGGCCAAGAATTTGCGCAGGTCTTGGCTGGCCGCCACCGCCGAGCCGCCACGTTTGCGGATGCGGCGAAACGCATCCTCCAGGAACTGCGCCATGTCAGGGCGCTTTAGCAGCTCTTGCGCCTCGTCGAGCACGACGCGCTTTCGCATGGAGGGGTTGAGTTTGATGAACTTTTCCATCACCCACTCCAGAATGACCTGGATCCCTAGTTCCCGCGCCAAAGACGCACCGGACAAGCTGGACAAATCGAAGTGCACAACCGGGGTATCGCGCAGTTCCACGGTGCTTTGGCAATCAAACATGCCCATCGTTCCGCCCGCTTTGAACCGACGCAATCTCATCGCCGCATCCTCCAGGCGCGCGTTCTGTTTGGCGCGCAGGGCCAGGCGATCGTGGAAGTCCGAGTACTGCGGTTGGGGCCGTTTGCGACGGCGGATCAAGCGGTTCCCCCGAGCGTCGCGCTGCCAGTTGTCGAGCGTCTCGTACAGACTGTCGGGATTCTCCGTGAATCCGAAGTCCACCGTGTACATCGTCTGCAAAATCTCATTGATCGCCGCCACAGAGTACGCGTCCAGTCGGTCGCTCTCCTTGCCTTGCATGTGGGCCATCGACAGGATCAGCCGCTCGATCTGCTCGATTTTCTCGTCGATTCGGACGATCTTGCGACCGGTAAGCGCATCCGCGTTCTCCTCCTCCCGCTCGTCTTCTTCTTCGAGTTCGAAGGCGTTTAGCCGATGAGGACTCCGCGCGTCAATCCGAATGGTCACCCACCCCATCGCCTTAGACACTCGGTTGTATTCGCCCTCAAAGTCGATGATCACGTGGCGCACGCCAAACGCCGAGCTGCGCGCGACCACCCCCTTGACCAAAAACGACTTCCCGGCGCCTGATGTGCCGCCGATCACCATGTTGGCGTTGAGCAGCCGTTCATCATTCGCCCACGCGTCGTAGCGGTTCAGGTGCCCCGAGGAGAAATCGATTCCAATCGGCACTCCGTACTCGTGACTGAATTTGCTGTTGCTAAACAAGAATGAGTTGGCCAAGGCGGAACCTGTCATCTCAATCGGATGGCGCAGGACATTCATCCCAATTGGGGCCACCGAGCGCAGACCCAAATCGTGTTCCTTGTACGCATCGCGAAGGACATACCCCTTGAACCCTTCACGCTCGATCCGCCGACACGCTTCCTCGAACTCTTCGCGTTCCGGACTGCTCACTGTGAAAATGATTGTGACGTAAAACAGTTGTTCCCGACCGGACCGCAGCGCCTCGCGCTCCGCTTCGAGCAGCGCGTACTGCTGCCGATTGGCCTCCAGCCGCTTATTGGTGCCCGCGTTTTGTTCCCGAATGATTTCCGCCTCGACGATCGTCATTCGTTTCGTGCGCTTGTGCATGGCGCGCGCCGAATCCGCTGGCTCCGCGTGGATCGACACATGCACGTCCGCGCCCAAAAGGAAAAACGGATTCAGATACCCAAACGGAATCGGCGAGGGCAGCCCGGTGACGTAGTAACAGCGCGTGTAGCCGCTGGGCGACACAAAGAGTTCCGTATCCGACACGGAGAACCCGGACGCCGTGGTCATGATGTCCTGGATCGTCGGGGCGTGTTCGCCAAGCACTCCGGGATCTGTCTCGATTCGCCGAATCTTCGGCTCCGGCTTACGCCCCTTCTTCCCGTTGTTCTTTTGATCCTTCTGTCCGAACACGCACATCCTCCTCCCGTACGTCAAGACCGGTGACAACCGGCGCATGAATCCCCTTGGCGCGCAGATCCCGGTACCGCTGGCTGACCGCCCGGTCCCGCGACCAGAAATTCTGGATCGCCTCCGCCTGCGCGATGTCTGACAACGGGGCGTAGGGCAATCCCATGCGCTGCAAGCCCGCCAGTACCGTGCGCTCCTCTTCGGCGAGGCGCGCCCGTCTTGCTTCCGGTGTGTCCGCGCCCACGATCTTGGGCAGGACGCTGACGACAAACAGGTTTTGCCGGTCCGTGCGCGGTTTTTGCGCCTCGGTCTGAAGATGCTCGAACAAATGTTGCGCATAGGCTGTACTGTCCGGGGTGTTGTAGGCCTCCGCCGTCTCGGAAAGCGTCTTGCCGGCATACTGCAGATAGTCCGAGTAGTTCGCCTTGCGCGCTTGGGCGGAGATCTGAAACGGATACTCCAGGCGTCCCAGGAAGGCCCCGAAGTCGTCGCGCATAATCCCTATTGACGACACCGACATCGCGTATAAATTGGCGTTGCCCACCTGCACGAGTTTGCGCAGTTGGCCGCCATTCACCGTCATCGCCCCCGATTCGTCAAACCCTTCAATCGGCAAGAATTGTTGCAGTGATGCCGTGACGGTGCGCTTCCCTGAACGCTTGCGTCCTTTGCGCAGATCCTTCCAGGTAAAAAATGCGACGAACAACACAAACACCACGACAATAGCCACCCAGTTCATGGCGCGCCCCCCTTCTCCCGGCGCCGCCGCACGCGATAATCCCGTTCATACAGCACCACGCGGGGACGAAACCGCTGCCGCAAGGAGAGGGCCGCGACTTCGGCTAGCGTACGACCTCGAATTGGTACGATCGCAAAGGCGGCCCCGGCAGCGGCCCCGATGACCACTGCCATCCAGGGCGGCTGCCCCAGGAGCGGCAGGACAAAGACACCCGCCGCCACAAGCGGGCTGGTAAGAGCCAGCCCGAACGCAAAGTGCCCGACATGGCGGGTGGTGATACCCCATGCGAGGGTTTCCCCGGTTTCAAGCGGGATGGACGAATACACCTCAAGCATCGCGCACCCCTCCTACAACGTCTGGCCGAAGTGAATCAGCGCTCCCACCGCGACTCCGGACAGCCCCACCACCACTGCGCCTATACCCGCATGAAGCAAGTGCGACTTGGCATCCTCGCGACGTTGCGCCTGCGCGCCGCCAAGTCCGAACAACACTCCGGCGCGTATCAGACTATACACAACAAACGCCGTGGCCCCTACGCCTACCAACACGACGAAATCCCCGATGATCGTCCCGAAGATGCTAAAAATATTCGGGGCCGACGCAGGGTTGACACCTGGTACGGTGATTTGCCCCGGGTTTGTCGCGCTTGAAGAGCCCGTTTGCGACGTGAGTATTCCCGTAGACGCAAACGCCGTGCCCGCAAACGCCAGCGCCCCCAGAACCCCGCCTGTCATCGCGCGGCCCCATCCCTTTATGTTCACGTCCATTCCTCCCCCATACTTACTCACAGCTTCCAACTGCTGATTGCCATCACGACGCCCGGCCCAAAGATGCTGATCAGAAACCCCGCGATGCTGAATACCACCATGCGCGCACCGGCACCCTTGGCCCGCCGGGCGTGAACGCCGGCTCCGACCAGAAACACGATGGCCCCAAACAGAATGCCGATTTCCGAGAGCATGTACGCCCACGTAAACAGTTCTGCGAAAAACACACCGGCCGCGCCCGTCAGATGCGTCACGAGTTGCAGCGGATTGACGGCGTGAATCCCGAGCCGGGCCAGTTCGGCATTCATCGCGTTTTCTGGATTACTCGGCACTTCGCCCCCTCCTTCTTGCCCGTCTGTCATCAGCGTAATCGGGATTGCCGCGTGAAAACGGTCAACTTTCACTCACTTTGCGCGTCACAAAAACCACGCGACCGCGATCAAAAATTGAGCGTTTGCATGTGGCGAATTCCGCTACGATGGAGGCAAAAGGAGCGTGAAGGTCATGAGCGAGCAACCGTCAAACGCCGCCCTGGGGATTGAAGAGCGCTATGAACAGCGGGTGCGGCATCTGTACAGTCACCTGCACAGTCCGGACGAGGAGCTGGATTGGGGGCAAACGCTGCGCAAAGACGCCGATCAGATCGCCGTGGACTCCGATGGCACGCACGCGACGGTGACAGTGTACACACCGGCGACCGTCTATCACTTTCGCGCGTTCAAGACCCACTACGTGGGCCACGCGACGCGAAAGCTCTGTGAACTGTTGGCCCATTTCGGTTTGCATCTTGACGCCGAGTGGATCGCGGACCACCCGTCGTTTGCGGCCTACCTGCTCGGTGACCGGATCACGGTGGGTGAGACAGAGTACCCGATCGCGCGCCGCGCCGAAGGGTTTGTCCTTGTGGAGCCGGTGCAGTGGCAGGTGGCGACGCGCACGCTGGATCAGCTGGCGTACCTTGCGCAGCGCTATGACATGCCGCCTGAGCATGTGGTGGAGATGGCGCTTCAGTTGATTGTGGAAGGACTAGATGGGTTGCCCGTCGAGGCGGGCGGTGTGTTAGAGGGAACGAAGCAGGAGGCGATTCCTGCAGAACAAGCGGCGGACGGATCGGACGACGCGGTCGGCGAGAACGCCGAGGCAGAGCAGAATGCACAAGCTCCCGAGATGTCGTAGCAGGCCCTAATACCCCCCCTCGTCCCACTCCGCACTCATGGAATGGGCGTAGAACAGTTGGAACGAGGTTTCGATCAGTGGGCGATATTTCGGGGCGGCCAGCGTGACAAAGGCGAGCGTCTCGTACATCTGGTTCACGCGTTCTTGCGCCCTCTCTTCGGAGAGGGAAAAGACCTGCGCGGAGCGTTTGAGGCTGTAATGGTGCACCGCGATGAACCGGAACACTTCCGCCAAGCACAGGCGCGGGGAGTCGATCCCGTTGATCACGTTCAATTCACCACTCCCCTCCAGGCGCCGGGAGTCGATCACTTGCCAGAGTCCGTCGATCTCTTTGCGATAACGAAGAAACCATTGCCGGCGGTCGGGCGTAAGGGAACGGTAACCGCCAAGCCCGTTATGATACAGGCCACAGAGACGACGGCCCTGCTCGATCAGTTGATACTGGCCCGTCTTTTCGGGCGCAATGCGAATGTCGCGCGTGGCGATCGGACCGGGGCCGTCTTTGCCGTATCCGGCCCAAAAGATCGGGTTCCACACGTCGTTGCCACTGGTGTCCTCTTCCCGGGCGTCCTCGTTCGGCCCCTGCCAGTGCCAAATACCCACGTTCACGGCGGGGACGCCCACACCGAGTTTCGAAAGACGTTCGGCATGACCCATAAAATCCTGTACAAATTCATCGGGCCGCTGTGTCTGATTGACCACGGCGTAGCGGTGGCCAGCAATTTCGAGCGCGTAGGCGTTGCGCGGGTTTGCACCCGAGCTAGCGGTCGTCATGCCTTCTCCCCTTCCTCTCACTCTTTTCTTTCTGCTCCTCTTCCTCTTCGTCACGCTTGATTTTGGTGAGCAATACGTCGTACTCGTGCATGATTTCACGAGCAAACTCCCAAAATTCCGGCGTCTTCTGCACGGATAATCCCAGCTCTTCTTTCAGATCCGCGATGCGGCGACCCATCGTTGATTCCGCCGCCGCGTGTTTAAGGGTCATCTTGGCGATCGTGTAATCCTGGTCTTTATACTTGTAGATCCGTTGCAATTCCGGGCTCATCCCTTTGACCGCCCGGTGAATCCCATCCAAAAATCGTTGCAGACGTTTTTCTTCTTCC
>JAJYTO010000151.1 GCA_021793015.1 Bacillota bacterium | reverse complement strand
CCTACCGGCTTTAGCCGGTAGTCGTTCAGTTTATTGGATAATTTCGATCAATTGTCCAGAGAGATTTCGCCTGATTGGATGCCTCAACGCCGTGCTTTTCTGGATTGGGTGGGCGTCAGACCTGGCATGCGTGTTCTGGAACTGGGGTGCGCCAGCGGGGCGTTCACGTTTGAGGGAGGGCTGGCCGAGCGCGTTGGTCCAAATGGCCAGGTCATTGCGGTGGATCCGGCGCGCAGCATGTTGGCGCGCGCCGAAACCAGGAGAAGCCAGTTGGGCTATAACTGGGTGAGTTTTTTACAGGGGCGGGCCGAGGATCTCCCGTTTGCCGATGAGTCGTTTGACGCGGTGGTCGGGGTTGCCTTCCTTCACTTTACGGACATGCCCCGCGCACTGAAGGAGATGCGTCGCGTCACTCGGAGCGGCGGATTTGTCGGCTGTTTCAATCCGGTCTCTTTTCAACAGGAAAATCCGTTCCTGGAGCATTCATTCCTCAGGGAGTGGTTCGCTCCCTTGCAGAAACTGGCGTTGTCCAGACATGAAGACCGTCCACGGGACTTCCTGTCTTCTCCCGATGTCATCCACCGTCACTTTGCGGAGGCTGGACTTGTCGATATTCGGCGCACGTTGCTTGAATCCCGCAATCTCTTCCCAGAACCGGCCAAGGTGCTCGATATCTACATTCGCGGAGTGGGACTGTTCCAGGAGGAACTGGCCACCATCCCCTGGAAGGCCAGAGAGGATCTGATCGCGGAATTGGAGGCTAACGGCAGAATCGTCTGCTCGAAATACCCGGAATCGGAGCGCGTCGTGCTTTTTCCCCAGGTGATGATCAGCGGAGTGGTGCGTCGGTGACGGCTTCATACGGGAGTTGGCCCGGCAAAGCACGGCATGCCGGCTGTTGAAGGCGACGCGTACGAAACTGACGGGGATGAAAACGGTGGGCGTGCTTTCCTCTGGTTGCGCCGGCGTCACTGCGCCTGCTTCGAGGACTTTATCACTGCTCCCCTAGAATTGACTGCTGTTCCGCCGGCGCCATGACAACCAGGCATTCGTCGCCTTCGCGGGTTGCCGTCATTATCGCCATTCGGTTTTAGGGCCGATCGTTCAGAATGTGTAAATTGACTTCATCCGCTCGGCAATGCGACAATTGACCTGTACTTTGCGGCAGTTCGATCCGGCGTGCGGTCGGCGGACAGACGCAGCGTTTTTGTGTTTGCCGCTCGTCTGTCCCGAAAAATCGCCGCAGGCGAATTTTCTTCCCGGTTGTTGGTGCCGCGCAGCGGCATGGAGGTCTGTCATACGGTGTGCGCGTCTGCAGTCCCTGAAGGCATAAGGAGAGAATGGCATGTGCGTCGATCACCCGGTGTTCAGTCGGCTGTATATCTGGGGGCAGGATTATTTTGAACGCGCTGTGGGGGACGTCCGCGCGCTCCAGAATGAACGCGCATTTGGCCGCACGCTCATTGTGGGAGCGGGCTCTGGCCTTGACGTCGCGGCCCTCGGCGCCCAAGTGACCGAACTCGTGCTGCTGGAACCAGATCCGCTGATGTGCGCGTATCTGCGCAAGGAGCACCCTGGCACCCGCCTTGTGACATCTTCGGCAGAACACATGGAGTTGGACGATCAGACGTTTGACACGGCCATCACCAGCTTCGTCCTGTGTTCCGTATTTGACGTGGCGCAGGTATTGGACGAGATTCACCGCGTGCTGAAACCCGGCGGGCAGTATCTCTTCATGGAGCACGTGAGGCACGACGCCCCTCTGGCGAGCATGATTCAAACTTCCGTGACTCCGCTCTGGAAGCGGATCGCCGGCGGCTGCAGGCTCGACCGCGACATCAAGACGGCGCTCCGCCGTTCACCGCTTGCTCTTTTGCAATATGAACTCGTGAAACCGAACTATCTCCTCCCCGTTGTGACGGGTCAGGCGTCGCGCCCGATGTAGTGTGGGATCAATCCCTCGCGGCGCGTTTCGCCTGCAAGCCGCCTGGGGGAGAAACGATATAGTGCAATAAGACTAGTTAAATCCACGGAGGCTGAGCAGAACGGACTAACCCGTTTGCGTCTATGCTCGCAAATCGACAACGACTAAAGTTGAGACAGGATGTAGTCTGTGGATCGTCGTGCTCAAGAGCCGACTGATTCTGATCTGCGCTTTTTTGTTCAGAAGGAATTGGTTCTGACGGAGCCTTGGGACGAAAGCGAGGGACGGACGATGGTGCGTGCGTGGAGACAGAGGATATTGGATACGTCGGAACGCATCGATCGTTTTGTGCTGGATCAGTTGAAACAGCGGGCTACTCTGATAGCCGCCCTTATTGGATTGACTTTTTTGGGCTGGTCCGCCCTGACGCAAAATGGATATCTGGGTCTGCAGGTGCTGCTGGCGGGAGCCGTCGGATATTTGCTCGGATTTGTGCCCGCTGTCGTGGGCGGCTTGGCGGTTAATGTCGTGGACCTGTGCATTCACGGCGCGCATGGCGTCAATGTCTACATGCTGCTCGTCCAACTGTTTGGATGTACCTACATTGCATGGCTGGGGCATGCGCACAGGATTGCCGCGGCGGCGCGCCGCAAAGAAATTCAGGAAATGCAAAACCGCAAGCATATCGTGCCGTGGACTGTGGTGAACGAAGTGCGCAATTCACTTCTCGCGGTCCGGTTACTGCTTTTTTCTAACAGAACCGTTCGGGTTTCCCCTTCAGAAATGCGCTTGATCGAAGATGAATTGCTGCGCTTGGAGGCTATGTTGAAAGACCTTCCGGAACAGGAGGCGGCTGCGAAGCCCCAGCCCGAATTGCGAGCCGGACTGACCTGATAACATAAAGCAAACCGCTTCATATGATGGTTCAGAAAATGGAGAGACTGCCTGCGGCGATTTTTCGGGATAGACATCTATGGCGCTTGCGCGCCGCCAACAACCGGGAAAAATATACGCCTGCGGCGATATTTCGGGATAGCTTTATCGTTGATAAGTGTGAGATGATGGAAACGGGAAGGATCCCGTTATGCGATGAGGGGATGATCAGGTGACAATCCGAATTGTTGTTGTGGACGATCACCAGTTGTTTCGGCGAGGAGTGATTGGCATTTTGCAAGCGGCTGACGATATTGAGGTCGTCGGCGAGGGTATAGACGGTGCAGAGGCTGTGGACTTGGTGGAGAGTCTCCAGCCTGACGTGTTGATTATGGATCTGTCCATGCCCGTGATGACTGGGCTTGAAGCGACACAACGAATCCACGCGGTCAATCCGCAGTCGAAGATCCTGATCCTCACTGTCAACGAAGAAGAAAGATCGCTGTTTGACGCGATTAAGCAGGGCGCACAGGGGTACGTCATCAAAACCATCGATCCTGATGAACTGATTCACGCAGTGCGTCGTGTGCACCTGGGAGAGGCTGTCGTACCCGGCAATCTGGCGCTGCGCATTCTTTCGGATATGGCCCATCCCAAGCAGTCGCATGTCGGCGAGGGATGTGTCGAACCTCTCACGACCAGAGAAGTGGAGGTATTAAGAGAATTGGGTACGGGCGCCGCCAACAAAGATATCGCAAAGCGTCTCTACATCAGTGAAAACACGGTTCGCAATCATGTGCGCAACATTCTCGACAAACTGCATATGTCGAATCGCGTGGAGGCGGCCACGTATGCCGTGAGGGAAGGATTGATCAAAGAATAGTGAGTTGCGAATGTCGGCCGCACCCGTTTTCTGCGAATCGATCGATATCGACGGCGCCTGTTTTCCGTCTGGGTAGCATAGAAATCTCACAACTGGATGGAAATCGGTTGACTAGAGGAACGGCGCAATCGGATCGTCCAGATGGTTCCCGTTCCAGGCGTTGACTCCACCACTGAGACCGCTCCCAGTAGACGTGAGCGCTCAAGGATCGAGGGCAGACCGAAGTGTCCCTGTTCTGTCTGAACCGCATTTGGATCAAAGCCGCATCCGTCATCCCGCATGGTCAGGAGCAGTTCTTCCGGTGTGCGCGCCAGTTCGATTCGTACATGCGCGGCTCGGGAGTGTTTTCTGACGTTCGTCAGGATTTCCTGAACCATGCGAGCCAACTGTATTTCATCTTTGGGTGGCCAAGGGGCGCTGGAATCGTCTACGATCACCTGCGTTTCAATCCCCGATCGCAGTTCGAGCCGCGCCGCGGCATCGCGAATGAACCCGATGAGATCTGTTTCCAGATGAAGATTCAGATCATACAGGGAGTTGCGCAATTCCTGTATGCTTTGATCGACAACCTCACCAAGGGTGCTCAACTGGTCAAGGATGGAAGCCGATTCGAGCAACGGCGTCGTTGCGCAGGTCTTTTTCAACAGAGAAAGTTGCATGGCTCCATAGGCCAGATTTTGCGCCACGGT
This sequence comes from Bacillota bacterium, assembly GCA_021793015.1. Lineage (GTDB taxonomy): Bacteria > Bacillota > Bacilli > Alicyclobacillales > SLC66 > JAKADD01. Next base: position 4,739 of record JAJYTO010000151.1, on the reverse strand, counting down.
GTCATGGAGATCGCGCGCTATCCGTTCGCGTTCCGCCAGTGTGAGATTCAGGGATTCATTCAGAAGCCGCTCCTGTTGCCACTGTTTCTGGATCGTGACATCTCTCATGGCCATCATGATCCAGGGTTCCCCGGAGTCTGTGGGAATGTAGCTGTAGGACACACTGACGGGAAAGGACTTTCCATCCGCCGCTGTCACATTCATCTGCCGATCCCCCAGGGACGTTTGGCGCGCCTTGACCATGCACCCCCAACACTCGTCGGAATGCAGGATGCGAGCGTGATCGTCCTGGCAACGCAAGACATCGCCGCAAAAGGTGTCGCTCGCTCTCGCTATGTCTCCAAACCATGATCGCGCGGTGCCATTCATGTAGGCGATGCGAAGATCACTTGTGAGAACAATATATCCGTCAATGGCGTGTTCAAACAATTGCCTGAAGAATTCATCGTTCAATTCTGTGCGGTCTGTCACTGTTCCGTCACTCCTGTTTGAACCACTGCAGATGCTAACTAAGAATATCAGAGAAGCCGCACGCCGTCCACGCGGGGCTTGCGGGATTCCGGGCCATTGCATCAGGCTGGTCTGCGCCCGCCAATCATCAGGACACGCGTCAGACTATAGAATAAGGACCCGGAACCGCTGCATGCGATGATTCCAATCAGGAGTCCGATCGTTTCACCAACGCGGTTTCCGGATGGCGGGCCTATGGGCAGCAGCAAGACAACCCCGCCCAGCACACTGAGGAAATACAGGAACATCCCTATGGCGACTGGTTTCTTTGGCATCATATCGTCCAGTGCGGGAGCGGCTTTGCGGTCCGGAGAATGGGAGAAGCGATATTCAAACCAGAGAAACGGAACGATCTTTTGCGCATAGGACAGCGCCAGCGCGATAAACCCGCCAAACAGCGCCAGATACGATCCTGGCGCAATCCAGACCATATCGCCATTCAGAAGGGTTGTCAAGAGCACCAAGGCTCCCATGAGAATCAGGACCGTGGCGATCAGGGCGTACCGCAGCGCCGGAATGATGCGCTTTCTCTTGCGGGCCGCCAGTATCCGTCGCATGTCGAGCGCAAACAGCACCACGGCGGCGGCGCACAGAAGCGCCCCGCCATCGCGCACGAAGGGATCCAGGCGCAACGGCGCGAACCCGGCGATGAGGAACAGTCCAATGCCGGCATAGTAAAGGCGCACCGTGACCTGCACCGACACCTTGTATCCGTGGCTCAGCGAGAACATGGGAACAAACTTATACGAAACAATCATGACCAGGCCAAGCCAGAATCCAAATAGGCCAAGCAGCGCGTGGGTCAGCAGCAGGCGGTTCTCTGGATCGCCCCATCCGGACGCCATCATGATCCCCAGGATCATGACAATGACGATGCTGATGAAGGGGAGAAGCAACTGTTGATGGACGGTCGTGGGATTGCGGGCCCTGCGATAGCTTCGCAGGACATGGCCGCCGAAGACAACTGTGACCGCGAACAGGATGGAACCACCCACGGCGACAACCGGCCAGCGATTCAGCAGGAATCCGATGACCATGACAAGCACGCTGCCCGTGTGCGTGGGAAGGTGCCATTTGGCGACATGGCGATCAATCGGCGGGGCCTGAAATGCGATCGGAACCACCTGATAAAGAACGCCGCACGCGGTGGTGAGCAAGAACCCAAGAATCAGCGCATGAATGTCGGCCAGCGTCTGGGAACTTGCGATGTCGCCCGCACGCCAGTCTGGCAGCAGCCTGCCGCTCAAGATAAAAACGGGCCATGTCCACAACAGTCCGGTCAGAATATACCAGACAGTGGGAGACAGATGTTTTTCTGTTTTGTTGGATTGGTTCATGGCAGCCACTCCGCAGGGAAGATACCCGTAGCTTAACCCGCAAGTCGCGAACGAGGTGTGATATGGCGCATAAAATACGTGTTTGAAACGCTCATGGCCTGATGGACACGGCCAGTTATAGCAATTTCTAGGAAACGACAGGTTGGTTACCGTTTAATAAGGGTCTTAACCCGACCCTATTGGACAATCTCATAAAGAATGGCCGGGCGCAGGCCCGGCCATCGGCGCTCTCATGCGCCCTTAGCGAGTGCGGGCGCGCTTTGCGCGTATCCGCACATACCTGGCCATGGCGAGCGGCGTTCCCAAAACCAGAACCGCCAACAGCATGACCGCGATTCCAACCAGACCTTCACCCCATGAGACATGCCCGACGAGGGCGTCGTACACCAGGCCAGTTCCATAGATCCCCATTACGGTGACCAAAAGCACCAGCCAGAGCGGGGGAAGGAAACCTGGTCGATCATTCCCGTGTTTCATATGGATTGCCCCCTGATCGCAGCTCTCGGTAGTGCCGCCGCCAGATGAATTTGTAGACGCCCACCCAGCGGGGAATGGAGCGCAGTCCAGGAATGAAGGGGGTTAGCGCAAGGAGCCCCGTCACGATCACCACCGTCAAAACGACCAGGAGATCTGCCGCTGAAGACGTGTTGTACGGAGGAATCTGGTATAACAGAGTGTAATACCAAAGCCATACAGCGCCCGGATAGTTGCCGGTTTCCTTGATCACGCCCCAGTTTTCGCCCAGCATGTTGAGTTTTTGGGCGTAGGTGCTGTCTGCGGCGCCCTGCAGAAGAAGCAGAGACTTCGTGCGGTTGATGATAGGACTGGCGCCCTGTTCGCCGTCGATGGCCGCTTCCAGCAAACCGCTGTTCGCCAGCGCCAGATAGTCGTTCGTCAGCGCAACAACCGGGCCGTATGAACCATGCGCGGCGGCCGGCAGGATCAGTTTGCCGCCGACAACCGCGGCGCGCGGCAGAACGTGCTGGACGTTGTCCACCCAGGTTGACTGCTGACTTTCGGAGGCATGGTTCCAGGTTGCCAAGATTCCGTTCAGGGCGGGATCAATCCACTTCATTCTCTCCAGCGGATGTATGACTTCTGTATAGGCGGGATCGATGGGGATCTGGACTCCTGACCACGCCTGGGGAGAAAAGCCTCCGATCGCCTGCACGGAGTCTGTTCCATGGTTGTAGGGCGGACCATATGTGGCAAGTGCGCTCTGCCCGGACAAATCATTCAGTTCCGTTTGCACGAGCAGAAGCGGATCCTGTTGCACCACCTGTTTTGCCGACAGGGCGGGCACATCCGGGGTGGAGAACACCGCGGCCAGCACCAGCACGGCCACCCCCACGCCCACGGTCGCCAGCGTCAGTTCACGGACCAGATCATAGGGGATCTGGCGATACTGCGCATTCGGATAAGTCATGGGCGCGATTCCCCCTCAGGAACCGGAGAGCCAGTTGGCCGCCGGTTTTCTTTGTCGTAACCATCGTCCAGAGGGAGCGGTTCGACCACACCGTGTTTTCTCACCAGGAACAGATGCACCCCGATCAGGAACAAAATCAGCATCGGCAACAGAAAAACGTGCAATCCATACATTTGTCCAAAATTCAACAGGTTAAAGAAGCCGCCAACCCCCACCGAGTTCATCGCGTCCTTGCCCTGGGTGCCAACCCACTGGGCGTCAAAGTTGTTTTGTGAGAGATAGCCGGTGAACCCAGCCAAAATGGAGAGCAGGAACAACATCCAGCCGCCGATCCATGTCCAGTGTCGTCCGCCCCGCCAGGCGGCCATCAGGAACTGCGCCCATAGATGCAGGACCATGAAGAAGAAAAAGGCCTGCACCGACCAGAAATGCGTGCTGTTGAAAAAGTGGCCCACTGCGGAAACATGCCACCAATCTGGTCCGAAAATGACCAGAATCACGCCGGAGATGATGATCCAGAAAAAGGAGGCGAGCGTCAGGACACCGAACAGATAGACGTAGGAGTCCACGTAGCTCGGCATCGTGTCAGGCAAAAGATGTTCCATGGGAACATTGCGGTCGATCCAGTCTCGCAGCGACCGCGTCCAGTTAGTGCGTGCTATCGTTATCGCCTCCTGGAAATGGAATGGCGATCGCAAGAACAAATACGACGATCATCAAGCCGACGACGATCAGGTCGGGCACGGACAGGTTGAAAAACGAATACTGCCACGCGGGTCCCGCGTTTATGGGAGGCTGCAATCCTGGGCCGTTCATCTTGCCACCCCTATCGGTTAGGTAATAAAAATCTCAGGAGCAGAGGGAACTCCGTGTACCGATGTAGATGTACATGCGCAACCTCGAAAATTGTACACGTTAAGACCAAGCATGTCCAGTTAATTGATGGTTATGTATGAAAATAAAGTGAATTAAATTGGAGATTATGAAAATGCAATGAACAATGCTCCGGGAATGTGAAACTATGGTGACCAAAAAACGGCTCAGAGTGCATCGTTTCTGTCGATGATACACTCTGAGCCAGATCAATGCAGGCGCCGTTTCGAGTCATTACCCATTTTTAAAGAAATCACGATTGACCGCGATCCAGTCCTTCTCGGTGTCCGGCACAAAGTCTTCCTGAAAGATCGCCGCCACCGGACACACTGGCTCACAGGCGCCGCAATCGATGCACACATCGGGGTCGATGAGATACGTGTCGCCGCCGTCATGGATCGCGTCGACCGGGCACGCTTCCACACAGTCAGCGGCTTTTTCCCCGATGCACGGTGAAGTAATCACAAATGTCATGGTACTCCTCCTCGTATCATAAGTAGTAGAAGTTCTTTTCCGTTGAATTTCCAGTTGGCCCGGGCCAACTGGAGCAGCGCTTGAGAATTTCCAGAGCCGGCTCTTGCAAATCGTCCGAA
>JAJYTO010000150.1 GCA_021793015.1 Bacillota bacterium | reverse complement strand
TCAGAAGGTTGAACTCCCGCTTGCGTGGCGCAGCCCTTCGCATGCGGGCGGGGCATTCACTTATCCACCACAGTTTTTCGGACATCAGAGCGGCGCTCTCGCCATCGGCAACAGGGGCTGGCGATCTACACCACTCACGATGGCGGTAAGACATGGCGCATGCAGAGCAATGCGGCGCGTTCACGAGACACCATCACCAACGCAAGAAATGGTTGTAATTTGGGTATCAAACGGGTATTTTTATGGCGAGCGAAGTTGTTTTGGATTCAATCGGAAATCGGGGAGATCTTATGTTCTATAGAAGAAAGTTTTATGTAGTAAAGAACGATTTCGTCGAAATTTTCAATGCACATTTCAATAACACAAACTTGCCTAATCAACTTAAGCACGGTGCTCGGCTAATGGGTCGTTGGATGAAGCCGAACAACGATGAGACTGTAGAGATATTTGCTATTTGGGAATATGACAGTTACGAAGATTACTTGGAAATTGAATCCCGTGTTAGAGGTGACGAGGCTCACGATAAACGTGTTAAAGATTGGTACGAGAAAAATGGCGGGAAAGAACACGTATATAAGGAGTACATCTTAGAGGTCAGAAACGAACCTCTAGAGTCAACTGTAAAAACAGACTAGGTATTACGTTGCGAATCAAAGAGAACCAGGAGGAACGAATGCGCAGTCCAGTGTGCAGCGCGCAAAGCATAATCCAATTTTAGTAATTGACAAAAATTATTTTATATGATATGATTTAAAATTAATATATCGAATAAATTCGTGTGTCTGGTATACTCTCTGCATATACTATCCTTTTGAACATTTAAAGGATATGCTCTCAAGGGAGGATTCCGGATGAAAGCAGAACACGTAAGCCTTACGGCAATAATGACCGCCTTTATTCGAGGCTACCATGCTACGCACGATGCCCCCGTAGTTTTTAAGGATTCTCTCGCCCTCCAGTTGATACCGGAAGAGAGACGCAGGCTCATTGAACAGGGCTTGACCACTGCTGTAGCACAGACCGAAAGTCCTGATGGCAATGTTACTACCCTACACCAGGTCAGTCTGTCACCTATTCTGCAAACAATGGGACTTCCAAATGTGATCAGTCGGTCACGATACACGGAAGACAATCTTAAGTCGGAAATCAGCAAGGGCGTCGAGCAATATGTGATACTCGGGGCGGGGCTGGACACCTTTGCATTTCGGCACAAGGACTTGCTGAAAGAGATTAAGGTATTTGAGGTTGATCAGCCAGATACACAAGAATTCAAGCGCAAAAGATTGGCTGATTTGAATTGGGGAATCCCACGCAATCTGCATTTTGTACCTGCGGATTTCAGCAAGGAAAGACTGGCTGAAGCGCTTCTTGGATCGCCGTATAACCCGAGCGTCAAGAGTCTCTTCAGTATGTTGGGTGTCACAATGTATTTGTCACCCGACGATGCATTTGAAACACTACGGTCGATTACTCAAATTGCTTCCGCAGGTAGCTCGGTTATTTTTGATTACCATACTAAGACCGATGCAAGCTTACATGAAATTCGTAAAGAGTTGCAAAGAATGGGGGAATCTATGAATACGACCTTCGACCCGTTGGGTCTTGGGGTGGAACTGGAGAAGTTGGGATTTCATCTCTGCGAAGACTTAAGTCCTGTCGACATTCAAGAACGTTTCTTTGCCAGGAGGACGAAAGTGTATCATGCAAATGAAAATGTCCACCTGGCATGGGCGGTATGGCAATAGACCTAGCTTCGTTATGAATAGGCGGAATCATGATCGGGGTGTACTGCATCAAGGCACAGCCAATCGCCGTCCCGATGAGCGACAGCGCGAAAGGAATGGCTGATGCGAAGACTGTATAGATTTTCGTTGTTGGGACCAATCTTCGTCAGGATGCGCTCCCAACGCAGTCCTTTGACGGAATATACTTGTTCCCACGTAAGCTCGGACAATTTTCTCAGGGTATTGAGGACTTGGTTTCGCTCCTGCTTATCCAAACCAAAGAATTGACGTTGAAATACGGGATTATTGAGGTCCAGACGAACGGTTGTCGCCATCTCGCATCCGCCTTTCCAACTCGTCCGGATTCATCTCTTCACGCGCATGCGTCGAAGCCCACTCCAATGCTTCGTCCAATTCGGCCGCGAAAGCTGGCTCGTGCAGCCAACGCTCGCTTCGAGGAATGAAATCGCCCAATTTGAGAATCCAGACCCCCGGTTCCATTTCCTCGATGGCAACATACTGTCCCGCATACTTGGTACCCAACGTCACTTGTCCATTCGCGCCAATCGGTTTAATCATCATGGCTCGTTCCCCTCCTTCGTGAATATGGAATTATTGTACCACGAATCCACGAATTTATGACCCCCTGTGTTGTGCAACTGATTGCCTGCGTCGTTGGAACCACGGAATCTTAGGGTCAGACCCCGATTGAGCGCTGGCGCCGGCAGTTCGGGAATTCGACGGTTTCTGAATACAGTGGGGGATTGACATGCAATCAATCGGGTATATACTTTTAAACTGTGTGGAAATAAGTTAATTTTGGAGAGGCTGGTTTGCGTTGAACATGGCATACAGGGAACCTGTCCAGAGAGCCCGCAGCGCTCGGGATTTGTTTGCCGAGTTTGCCGCCCGTCGATTTGAACAGGGTGGAGAGCGGATCGATTTTGCGGATGTGGAAGGCAAGGATGTTTACAATATCACGGCTCCGTTCATGGATGAAGGTGAAACTGTCATTGCAGGCAGGGTGGAGGCGCGGGACAGCGAGGACTCTGAGGTGGTATTCTTCGTGCAACGCGACGGGGTATGGTTCCCCCGACCGGGAACGAGACGGTTTCCTTCGTTACAGGACCCCTTCATTGCCGCCATTCAGGGAGAATTGGTGTTTGGCGGCGTGGAGATCTGGAGACGGTTTACCGATCCATACAAACTTGACTTTAGAACGCTGTTTTACCGTGGGAAGAACATTCGCGATCTGCGCCTGTGCGCCGTTGGGCTGCAGGGGATGAAAGACATCCGGCTGGTGGAACTGGCGGATACGCGCATCGGTGTCTTTACAAGGCCGAAAGGCAGGGGATTTGGCGGCAAGGCGGAGATTGGTTTTGCAGTCATTGATCATTTGGATGACTTGACGCCCAGTGTGATTGTCCAAGCAGAGAAGATTCCACATCGTTTCCTTCCTGGAGAATGGGGAGGAGTCAATGAACTGCATGTTCTTCGCGATGGCAGGATTGGCATTTTGGGTCACATCGCGTATTTTACTGAGGATCGCCTGCGCCACTATTATGCGATGTCATTTATATGGGATCCAATGACCAGATATGCAACCTCTATCAGAGTCATTGCTGCAAGCGGCAGCTTCATTGACGTGCAAAACTATAAGCGGCCCGACCTGCAGGATGTCATCTTTCCAGGAGGATTGGTGCGCCTGGGCGACGGTCGCGCGGATCTTTACGCTGGGGTCAATGACTGTGAGGCGCACAAACTGCGCATCTCCGATCCCTTTCTGGACCATGAAGGCTAATCCGCTGAAAGACAGGTGTTCCCATGTCAAAACTGGAAACTCGATCTTCTCTGTTGCGCCAGTTGAACGAAAGAAGAATTCTCAATACGGTCAGACTGCACAAGAAAATTTCGCGCGCCAATTTGGGCAGGGAGATTCGCATTGCCACGCCAACGGTAATGCGCATTGTGGACAATTTGCTGCAAAAGGGCTGGCTGGAGGAGATCGGCACGGACGATTCAACCGGCGGACGTCCAGCCATGCTCTTGCGGATTCGCGCGCAGGCGGCGGGAGCGATAGGGATTGAACTGGGGCGTGTCTATGCCCGCTTTGTCTGCGTAAATTTATTATGCGAGGTGAACCATGAGGAGGAAATTGAAGTCGCTTCACTTACGGACGCCAGTCAACTGGTTGCATTTGTCGGACGTTTTATCGAGCGCGCCGGACTCGATCCGGCTAACGTAATCGGCGTCGGCATTGCGGCGCCTGGTCCGCTTGATCCGGTGAGAGGGCAGTTGCTTGCGACCGACGATATCGGCGTCCAGTGGCATGAACTGCAACTCGTGGAACTCTTTCAGAGCCAACTCGGCACACCTGCTTTTTTGGCCAATGACGCTGACGCGGCGGCGCTGGGTGAGACATGGTTTGGGCGCGGCAATGATTTCAACCATATCCTGTTTGTACTCGCGGATGCGGGCGTGGGCGCGGGCATGGCCGTACACCGCTCCATCTATTGCGGCGCGAACAGTCGGGCCGGAGAATTCAGTCACACCATCGTCGATATAAATGGGACGCTTTGCAGCTGCGGGCGCAGGGGCTGTATCAATACGGCGGCGTCCGCGTACGCGATGGTGGCTGCCATTCGTCAGGCGCGCCACGTCGATCAGGAGGAGAACGTTCTCACGATCATTCAACAGGCCATTCAAGGCGACGGCCCAGAGCGTGAAGTGGTCGATCGGGGGCTCGCGTATCTGAGCGTCGGCATTTTTAATTTTATTCAGATATTCGATCCCGATCTCGTGATTCTGGGTGGGCGCACGCTTCTTTCCGCAGAGTATATGGTTCGCGAGACACAGGAGCGGATCCGGAAACTCTGCCGCAACAGCGGGATCGAGGTCATCCCCACGGGCTTCGGCATCAGCGCTGTGGCAATCGGGGCGGCTGCTCTGGTGCTTCAGCATGTGTACGATCATACGCAACTGATCGGCTAGGGGAGCAGTGATAATCCAAATTAGGGCAGGCGCGAAGCGGTGCATCCCTGGAATCACTGCGCCTGCATCGAGGACTTTATCACTGCTCCCCTAGGAAAGTTGTTGACAGGATTGTCTGTCGACCGTATACTTATCTACAGGATGAAAGAAAGACTTGGCCGTCGTGTTAAAAGGCACGCAGGTTGACGGCGGGCTGATAAAAGACTGGCAGCGCGCGAGCGAAGCGCCGACGATAGACTGACGGTGCTGATGGTCATGGAAGCGCTTAATCCACTTCGGGAGGAGGAGCGAACGGCACAGGTTGAGCATGCGGTTGCGCAAAAGGCGGTCTATGCATCTACAAAAAAAGGGGAGAATAATACAAATGTCAAAAAAGTCAAAAAGACTGCTGTCGTTTGCCGCAGTCCTGTCGTCACTTTCACTTCTGGCCGGCTGTTCCTCAGTGACTGCGGCGGCGAAACCCGCAGCGGCAAAGCCCGTGCCGGTCATCACGTTTGGATCGTGGATTCCGTGGTCGGCTCATCCGGGGCATGTGAAGCTGCTCAATGAGATCAATCGTGCGAATCGCGGTCGGTTTATTATCAAACCAGTCTACACACCGCCTTCCGGATACGATCAGAAACTGCTTACAGAATTGGCTGCCGGCGACGCTCCCGACTTCTTTTACGTGGATTATGGCTTTGTGTCTTCATTTGCCGCGAATCACACTTTGCTTGCTCTCAATCCGTACTTACAGCAGTTAAAGAAACAGTATCTGGCGGCAAATCCGCAAAACTACTATCCGGGTTCCCTGGCCGGGGACCGCATAGGCGGGAAGTACTATGCGTTGCCCTTCATTGATCAGCCTTACGTGATGTATTACAACCCGCAGTTGTTCAAGGCCGCGCACCTGCCGCTGCCGACCGCGCATTGGACATGGGCCCAGTTTCTGCGGGACGCGAAGGCGCTGACGGTTCCTGCGAAGCATCAGTTCGGGTACCTGCAAGCCAGCGGTTGGCCGCCGCTGGAAACGTACATCTGGTCGTATGGCGGCCACATGTTCAATCCGCAGGGAACGCGGGCCGAATTAACCAGCCCTGCCGATCTGAAGGGTCTTCAACTCATGCAAACGATGGTGCGAGACAAGATCATTCCTCCACAGGCGCAGATCGAGAATCTGAACATCGAGGATCTGTTCCGGCAGGGCAAGGTGGCGATGTTTCTCGGCGGCGCCAATGACGGCAATTACACGTATGGCAACCATCGGATCGACACTTCGATTGCGCCGATACCTCGCGGAACGCAGCAGGTGACAGGCGACTATGTCGCGGAAATTGCTGTCAATGCGAAGGCGGCCAATCCGAAGCTGGTGGTGCAGGCGTACCTGGATATATTGACCGCGTATGCGCATACACACGTGGTGCCGCCGATCAGGCAATATGCGCAGAAACTGAAAAGCATCTACGTCAACTCGGCGCCTGGCGGGCACATCCCCGCCGTGCGGATTCCGATCATTCTCAACTCGATGAGATTTGCGCGCTCCCTGCGCCCGATGCAGAACATGACCAATTATTACAACATCGAGACCAACGACCTGTACGATCCGATCCTGCTCGGCACCTCCAGCGTCAAGGCGGCCGCCCAAAAGGCGGAGACCGACATGAACAACTATTTGAAGAATCCTAACGGCTGAACCATCAGGGCAGGCGAGGCCCCCGGTTGATGGGGGCCCCGCCACAGGAGGCGATGCCAGTGCTAAGAGTCATGAGGCGCCCGCGCCGGGAAACAGCCATGGGATATCTATTTATTTCGCCGTGGATTATAGGATTCATCGTCTTTGTCGCAGGGCCGTTGATCGCGTCCCTGATCATCAGCATGACCGACTACAACCTGCTTTCTTCGCCGCAATTCATCGGATTGCAAAACTATGCGCACATGTTTGGGGATGCGAACTTCTGGCTGTCCTTGCAGGTGACCTTTTACTATGCGCTGCTGGCCGTTCCCATCGATCTCATCGTCGCCCTTGTGTTGGCCATTATGCTGAACCAGAATGTGCGCTTCATGCCTCTTTTTCGAACAATCTTTTATCTGCCGGCGCTGCTCCCACCGGTGGCGATCTCGATGCTCTGGATCTGGATTCTGAATCCAGCGTACGGGATCCTGAACACGTTTTTAAAGACGATTGGACTGCCCCAGCCGCAATGGTTTCTGACACCGCAAACCACCGTGCCGGGCTATGTGATCATGAGCATTTGGGGTCTCGGCACTTGGATGGTCATCTTTTTGGCCGGTCTGCAAAATGTGCCTGCAGAGCTGTATGAAGCCGCCGTGCTCGATGGATCGGGAGTGTGGGCCAAGTTCTGGCACGTGACCCTGCCCATGATCTCGCCTGTGCTCTTCTTCAACCTTGTCATGGGGATCGTCGGCGCATTCAGCTTTTTTACGCAGGCGTTTGTGATCGGTCAGGGCACAGGCACCGGGGCCGGCGTTTCCAACTCGGGTCTCTTTTACGCTCTCTACCTGTATCAAAAAGCGTTCAGCGAACTGCAGATGGGGTACGCGTCCGCCTTGGGGTGGGCTCTGTTTCTGATCGTCATGCTGCTGACGCTGCTGGTCTTCCGCAGTTCGGCTCTCTGGGTGTACTACGGAGGTGAATCTTCCCGATGAAAGCCAGGTCAGCGGCCGGTCCGCACAGCGTCCGCGTTCCGGTTTTCGGCGGTGCGCGCAGGCGTGTCTATCGACTGTCTATCTATCTTCTGCTGATGGCCACATCGTTTTGTTTTCTCATTCCGCTATTCTGGTTGATCTCAAGCGCCGTCAAGCCGTCTGATCAAATCTTTGTCTTTCCGCAGGTCTGGATCCCTCATCCGGCCGAGTGGAACAACTTTACGATTGCGCTTACCTCGTTGCCGTTTGGGCAATTCGCGCTCAATACGCTGACCATCGCTGTGCTTGTCACGGTGGGCAACGTGTTTTCGAGCGCGTTTGTCGCCTATGGGTTTGCCCGCTTTCGTTTTCCTGGGCGCAATGTTCTGTTTATCGTCATGCTGGCCACCTTGATGGTGCCCGGTCAGATTCTGCTGGTGCCCCAGTTTATCATGTATTACAAACTCGGCTGGATCAATACATTTGCGCCGCTGATCGTCCCGGCTTTCTTTGGATCCGCTTTTTACGTGTTCCTGATCAGGCAGTTTTTTATGAACATCCCGCCCGAGTTGAAAGACGCGGCGTATATCGACGGCGCCGGGGAGTGGACGATTTTTTCGCGCATCTATCTCCCCCTGTCCAAGAGCGCGCTCACCGCCGTGGCCATCTTTTCTTTCCAGGGCGCGTGGAATGATTTCCTGGGACCTCTGATTTATTTGAACAGCCAGAAGCTGTATACGCTGCAGATCGGGCTGACGGAATTTGAGGGCATCTTCCACTCCAACTGGAATTACATCATGGCGGCTTCGGCGGTCATCATGCTGCCGATGATCGTCATTTTCTTCATCGGGCAGCGCTACTTTATCCAGGGAATTCTGATGTCGGGAACAAAGGGATAGACCAGGCTGAGAATCACCTATCGCAATGAGATCGTCACATTCGAGGCGCCGGAAGGAAGAGCATCGTGGTTCAAGTCGATCGTTACCATGCTAACCCATTGATTACTCCCGAGGATGTAACGCCGATTATACCAGGGTGCAAAGTGGTGGGGGTGTTCAATGCCGCCACGGCGGTGTTCGAAGATGAAATCATCCTGATTCTCCGTGTCGCGGAGAGCGCCGCTCTGTCAGTGCGAGGGAAAATCATGGCGCCGGTGTACGATCCGGTGGTCCGCGATGTGGTGTTCGTGCGACTGAAGACAGAGGACGTTCGCTACGATTTCTCGGATCCGCGCGTGATCCGCGGGCGTGAGCCATCCACCTCGTCATTTCTGACGTCCCTATCGTATCTGCGGTTGGCGCGAAGTCAGGATGGCCACCATTTTACCATTGAGGATGGGGCGTTTCTGTTTCCACACGACGAACTGGATGCTTACGGTATTGAGGACCCCCGATGTTCAAAAATAGGCGATCGCTACTATCTGGCGTACACGGCCGTTTCGAGGCTGGGAGCCGGTGTGGGGCTGGCGTCCACGCAGGATTTTAAAAGCGCGGTCCGGCACGGCCTCATATTTCCCCCCGAAAATAAAGACGTCGTCCTCTTTCCGGAGATGATCAATGGGCGTTATTATGCCATCCATCGACCGGTTCCCAGCGGAATCGGCGCACCTGAGATGTGGATTGCGGAGTCCGAGGACCTGATCCATTGGGGGAACCATCGTTTTTTGCTCGGGCTGCGCCGGGATTTTTGGGATTGCAAGCGGATTGGGGCGGGCGCGGCGCCGATTCGTACGCCGGACGGCTGGCTGGAGATCTATCATGCTGTGGATGAGCGGAGATCGG
>JAJYTO010000149.1 GCA_021793015.1 Bacillota bacterium | reverse complement strand
TCCCCATGCGCGGATCTTCGTCAGCCGGGGAAGCCAGGATGTGGGCGCCTACCAACCATGGACTCGTCTAATGGAGAGCGTGCGTGTCCGCTCTCCCATCACGCCACGCACCTTTGCGTTTTTAGCCGGTTGGGGAACGAGTCTGACGGATGCGCTGACACGAGTGAACAGGGCGGGATACAGGCAGGCCGTCATCGTTCCCCACCTTCTCTTTCCCGGACGGCTGGCAGACAGCGTGCAGCAGACAGTGGCTGTGATTGACAGCGCGGAAGGCAACGGTTTTTCCCGTATCGATGTGACACCGCTCTTGTTCGAACACCCGGCGACGGCTTTGGCATTTGCCGATTTGTTGGTAGCTGCAGTCCAACGCACCCCATGATCGGTGTTCGTGGCTGATCGGGAAGGATACGTATGCAAATTTATGGGATGTCAAATTTGTCTTGACAAAATCATGTGAACGTCATATTGTATGTATACTTAATTGCTTACTAGTCGGATCGGAATTATGTAGATTATGCTGCGCCCCAGCATACGCCTTCCGTTTCGACTGTCGAGGGAGCGTATAACCCATGTCGATGAATCGTACCGCATATGAACCGGGAGAAACGATACTCAGCCATTTTGCTGCGCAGTACGAGGAAGCCCTGGCGGCCTTTGAGCGCGGAGACATGGAGGCGGAACAGTTTAGGACTACGCGGATTGGGCATGGTGTGCACAGCCAGCGCCCTCCTTCCGTTGCCTTCATGGTGCGCGTCAAACTCCCCTATGGGACACTGTCAGGCAACCAAATGCGGGCGCTGGCCGAGATCGCCAGCCAAACTCCCGAAGGATTGCATATCACGTCACGTGAATCCGTGGAATTTCATGGCGTTGCGCTCGCGGACACACCGGCAATTCTCCACCGCCTCGCCGCGTTCGGACTGACCACCAAGGAAGCGGGCGGGAACTCATTTCGCAACGTAGTCGCCTGCCCCATGGCGGGCGTTTGTCCATTCCAGCCTTATGATCTGCGTCCATACCTGCGCAGTTTCGTGCGGTCCGAAATTGGCCATCCGGTGATCCGCATGCTGCCGCGCAAGATCAAGGTGGCGTTCTCCGGTTGTGCGAAGGACTGTGCGCTGGTTCGCCTGCACGACATCGGACTGGTGGCGAACGAGGTGGACGGTCGACCTGGGTTTCGCGTGTACGTGGGCGGCGGGATGGGTACGCATCCCATGGTGGCGCAACCGCTCGCTGCGTTCGTTCCGACCGAGTCCGTGTCCCAATTTGTATTGGCGACAGCGCATGTGTTTGATCGGCTCGGGGAGCGACGAAACCGCGAACGGGCCCGCATGAAGTTTCTCATCCAGGAAATCGGTCTCGAGCGCTTTCGCAACGAAGTACGCAAGGCATACGCGGTCGAACAGCGCGACGACGTCGCATGGTGGGATGAGACCACGCCTCATCCGGTCACGCGCGATCTCGCCTCAGATGCCGCCTCATCCACCTGGGATCTATCTCCTATGCCGAAAGGCGTGCCCGCCGCCTGGGTGCGGACATGCGTCAAACGGCAATACCCAGCCGGATTGCTGACGATCTTTCTCAGCCCGCGCGACGGGGATCTGACTTCCACCGAGGCGAATCGCCTCGCCGATCTGGCGGACACCTACGGGAGCGGGGAACTCGCCGTCACGCAGTCCCAGCAGATTCTCATCCGGAATGTTCCGGAAGCGCTTCTCACCGCATTCTACGATGATTTCACACAGCACGGCCCCGTGGATCGCTCGGTTCAAGAAGGGGTGCGTGTGGTGTCGTGCCCCGGCGCGGAGACATGCAATCTCGGTCTGACGAGATCGCGCGATCTCGGCCGCAACCTGCGCCGTCGCCTCGCGCAACGACCGGAGGCCGTCGTCGAACCCACGCGCGATCTCCAGTTTGGTATCCGGGTCAATGGGTGCGCACACTCGTGTTGCCATATCCGCGTTGCGCCGCTGGGCCTGATGGGCAGCACCGCGAAATACCACGACCGGAGCGTTCCCATGTACACGGTTCTACTCGGTGGTGGGGCGCTAAACGAATCCGTGCGTTGGTCGACGCCCGTCATCCGCATTCCGGCCCGGATGGTTCCCGAAGCCGTCGAGCGCCTGCTTGGCGCGTATCAGGACGAACGACACACCGACGAGTCGTTCTCCGACTGGGCGGCGCGGCGTTTTGCGCTACGCGAGGGCCAGCAGAGCGGCTCCCATGCGCAGCAGAGGGCTCTACGTCTGCAATTGGCGCAGGCGTTCTTTCACGGTCTGCACGCCAGCGACGAGCGAGCGGACGAAGGTCTGTTTCAAGATTGGGGATCCGACACCGCATTCTCATGGTCCGTTGGAAGACCCGAGTGCGACAACATGCCTGAACACCCGAGTCCGCCGTCTCCCGCACACCTCTCATCAAGTCGCACGGGCGACAGTACGTGGGAAGTCACCGCCGAGCAAGTTCAGATTTGGCGAAAAAACCCCTCTGTACGTCTGATTGACGTGCGCTCTATCGACGAGTACGCGCATGGACACGTGGCGGGCGCCGAATGGATTCCGGTCGAACGCATCGGTGATGCAGCGCTCTCCGCCGTACCGTTTCGCCCTGACGAGACGGTGGTATTCATCTGTCGGACAGGTCATCGCAGCATGGACGCCTGCATCGCTCTGCGCAGTAACGGTCACCGCGGAGTTTTCAGTTTGCAGGGGGGTATTCTGTCCTGGGAGGGCCCATGGGATACCGAGTGAATCGTGTTGTGGAGGGGTACGGACGCCCGCATCCCGCTCCATCGCCGGATGAGGCGGGGTTAGGGGTGCCATACTTATTTCGTTGCGAGTCCTAAGTGGCGACCAACGCTACAGTCTCGGCGTTCATCGGTCTATTGAAAGAACGTACTCCTCCTTGATCTCGAATACCTTGCGTCAATACTTTGCGTCGCATCGGTGTATAATAGCGGAAGAACGTTCCAGAAAGGATGAAGATATCCGTGAAATCTGACGATGACAACCACAAATTCACCAACTGCCTCATCCACGAGAAATCTCCATATCTGCTTCAGCACGCGCACAACCCGGTCGATTGGTACCCATGGTGCGACGAAGCGTTCCGCATCGCCCGAAGGTTCAACCGGCCAATCCTTTTGTCTATAGGCTACTCGTAGCCCTGCGGGGCTGCGAGTGGCAATATACGGGAATGGAGTGATATATGGACCTGTCACTGGTGTCGAGTATGAGATCTGCCATTATGAATCTATACACTGACACGCGAATGGCACTCAAATCTCTATAATTTGAGATAAGTTGTATACATAGAGATAAAGGTTGTCGTAAAGAGAGAAGGCGGCGCACAGATATCTGTGGACGTCTTTTCTTTGTTCCAGCAGAATCATTCATTTTGGTAGGTTCAACTTCTCAGACAAATATCCGGATTGATGAAGCCTACAGACGGCAATGGCTGCCGTTTGTGGGCTTTGTCTTTTCGGGGTGTGCGAGGGGGCAATCGCTTGAAATCCCGCGTGTACAGCCAACCTCATCCATATATCGTCGAGCGTCGCTTTGAAGGGGAATGTACATTGTTCGAACTTCTCTTGTTGCTCATCAAAAAGAGACTTGAGGAGGGCAAAACATGAGGTATAATCGCGATGCAATCGATACCCCCGTTCGCGGAGGGAACAAAGTGAACGTAGGGGCGTACATTCGAGTTTCGACAGTGTTTGAAGAGCAGGACACGTCAATTATCAATCAGGAGGAGGGGTTAAACGATTACATCCGGCGCAACGGATGGTTCTTGTTCGATACCTATAGTGAACGGCAGTCGAGTTTCAAACGGCGCGAGGAATTCCAACGCCTCATCCGCGATGCGCGGAACAAGCGGTTCCAGGTTGTTCTGGTAAAGTCGTTGAGCCGGTTCGGCAGAAACATTGGGGAACTGAACACCGTGGTTCCGGAGTTGGTCGAGAAGGGGATCCGGTTCATCGCGCTGGCAGAGGACATCGACACCGATAAGCCGGGCTGGCAGAGCAAATTGGCGATGTATTCCATGGTGTATCAGATGACCAGCCAAACGACGTCGGATTGGGTCAAGATGGCGGAGAAGGCGCGGGCAAAACGAGGGGAATACACCGGATCATTCGCACCCTTCGGATATGACAAAGTCGGGAAACGACTGGTCGTCAGCGAGGATGGCAGTCCTGAGACGGTTCGCCGGATCTTCGATCTTTACCAGCAGGGGGTGGGCATGCAGTCCATCGCGAACTTATTGACGGACGAAAAGGTACCACCGCCAGCAGAACGGCAAAATCGGGCGAATTCATCTATGTTTTGGCATCTGAGCACCATCCGGAAGATCCTTCAGAACCCCGTGTACACCGGTGATCTGGTGGCCCAAAAAGAAACGGTAGCCGCCTTGGGGAGTAACAGGCGGAAGCGGATTCCGAAAGAGGAGCAGGTGATTGTCCTGGATAACCATCCCGCCCTGACTTCGCGCGAACAGTTCCAACTGGTGCAAAACATCATTTCGCGCAGGGCGTTCGGAAAAACCAAGGGCTCGCCGAACCTGTTCACGAATTTCCTGTACTGTGCGCATTGCGGAAGTGGCATGTACTACACGAAGCGCCCGTATGGCAACGACCACTATGTGTGCGGGCGTTATCAGAAACGGGGGAAGAATCACTGCCGCCGCAACCCGATCCGCGAGGACCAGCTCAAATCGCTGATTTTGGATGAACTTCGGCAACTGGCCAAGGCGAGCGTCGATGCCGGTGCTATGTATCAGGAAATCCGCAAGACAAGCGCACGGGAACGGCAAAATCACGAGAAAGCCGAAGCGGACTTGCGGGCGCGCATCGCGAAATTGGAACGTCGGAAGGCAATTGCCGGGGATAAATGGCTTGATGGCGAGTGGAACAAGGAAATGTATCATGAGACCATCGAGCGGTTGGATGAGGAATTGCGCCAAGAGCGGGAGAAATTGCACAAACTCATCCGAGAGAACGGGACGCGGGCAAAGTTGAGTCTCACGGATGTGGAGAAATTTTTGTGCATGGATAAGTTAGACCGGGAGATGGTGCAGGTGCTGATCAAACGGATCGACATTAGCGAAGGCGGCAAGGTAGTGATCGTGTACAATTTTGCCGTCTGATTTCTTTGCCCATCGATCTTGACCACGTCGTCGCGACGCATGTGGAGTGCTGTATATCAACATATAGGATGGACTAAAAATTCGGGGATGGGTATTGCCGACGCAGAGGAGAAGGCTCGATCTATGGGATCGGGCCTTCTTCTGTCCAAGTGGAAAATACAGAGACATAGCCGTCATTCGTAGATGCGGCAATGTTTCGGCGTCGCCTGTCGCTTGACCGTCGCCATATCTGCCACGGCAGGGATCGCTTCGACGCACTCTTTTGGAATGGACCGAAGATTACTCGCCAGACTCGACCGCTCATCCACAATAATGCCCTCTTAACTCCCGGAAAGTGCAAATGAAGAGGCGCTGACGGGCTGATTGAACTTGAGCGAAATAACAACGATCTCATTGGTCACGTTCCCGTTCGAATCGTATTCATCCTCCTTAAGCAAGATACCGGTCTGCTCGTCGACGAGTGCATTAAAACGAACGGCATCGTGCTTCTGGGCTAAATACGAAGGTAGTTGGTCGGAAATTTCGACCGCGTTTCTACCGAGATATTGGGTTGTTCCGAGGATATTCCAGTCACTCAGGTGCTGTAAGTACCCCAAAGCAAATTCTTGTGGAAAGGTTACATTGCTTTAGCCACCTTATAATGCCCAAAAGTTGATGGCGTAGGGTGTCCGGGATTTGATGGCTAAGTTGACCAAAGCCGTGAATCAGTCAAGGCTTCACAAGAACTCATAGGACCTTGGCTGTGGTATGTCCATCCACTAAGGGACCCGTGCAGACAGTCAAGGTGAGCCTGTCAAGGCACTTCTTCCAGCCTTGACAGGCGATGAAGGGGACCCATACTGGTGATCGTGGCTGAATCCACGCATTTGTGGATTCAGCCCTATCCCCCAAGCGGTTGATGCTAAATTCCCATAAAATGTTGCGGCAAGTCGGGCGTCAATGTCCAAGTCGTGTAGTGAAACGGACAAGATAGGCCGTCAACGCCATTTATGGGGCTAAAAAACCCCAAGGCCGGACATTTTAGCCTGTCATAATCAGCGCCCATCATCAAGCGAATAGGGCATTCGGACATGTTTGTCGTCTAAACTAGGACATCTTGCGACGTCAACCTTTGGACTGGATAGCATATCCGTAACAGTTACATCATCCGTAGGAACGGCCAACGTTGTGGACAGACGTCTATATAGACGAGCCTGCCCATTCTTTGGTTGCATGAATTTTTGTTGGGGAATGAATAAAACCAGATGTGTGCGAGGATGGCTAGTAGATCGTTCTGTAAATACGGCTATCATATAACCATTTCCTTGGCGGCGGATTCCGGTCGATACTTCCACCGAAACGGCACGGGATTCTCGTTGATCTCGTCCAGGTACTGTTCGATCCGTTGTCGCAGTTCTTCTTTCGATGTCACCCGGATTCCGCGCAACATGCTCTTACTCATCTTCGCGAAAAACGACTCGATGACATTCAGCCACGACGCGTGTTTCGGCGTGAACACAAACTCGAACCGGTTCGGCACACTCTGCAAATACGCCCGCGTCTCCTTGGACGTGTGCGCCGAGTGGTTGTCCAGGATCATCTGTATCTTCACCTCGGGCGGGTACAGACCGTCGAGCTTCTGCAAAAACGCCACGAATTCCTGGCTGCGATGCCGATCCTCCACCGTGCCAATCACCGTTCCCGTTACCAGGTCGATACCCGCCAGCACACTGAGTGTGCCATGCCGTACGTACTCGTAGTCTCGCCCCACACACGGGTGCTTGCCTGGCTGTGGCGGCAAATCCGGCGCCGTCGTGCCGATCGCCTGGATGCCCGGCTTCTCGTCGTACGACACGCTCACGATGGTACGCAAATCCGCTGTTCCTTGTTCCAGCGTCCATTCGGCCTGTTGATACACCACCAAGACCTGCGCCATCTTCTCGTCAAAGTCCGGATCCCGCCGTTCGAGGTAGTAGCGGATCTTGTGCGGCTTGATGTCGCGCTCCGACAACAGTTCAGAAATCGTGCTAATCCCAATGCGTGTCACGCTCGGGTGCCCCACTTCGACGGCGTGTTGCCGGACGTGCTGTTGTAGCAGGCGCACCGTCCACAACTCGTAGGAGTACCCCAAATCCTTTGGTTTTTGACAGGCCAATGAGACGATCCACGTCTGCGCCTCCGGTGTGATGTCAGCCGGGCGCCCGCTGCGCTGCAGATCATCGAGAGCGGCCACGACGCCCAGTTCCAGCGCTTTGTTGAGGAGTCGGTACACGGTGGTGATATGGGTGCGCGACTCCTGAGCCAGAGTCTTGGGTGGCACGCCATCGACGAGTCGGAGTAACAGATGGGCTCGTTCCACGCGCCGGACAGACTCCGTCCGAGACACAGACAGGCGCTGTAGGAGATCGCGATCTTCCTGATTCAACACAATCGGTGTTTTCGAACAACGAAAAGGCATTGGAATCCCCTCCTATAAAAAGAGGATATCGCAAATCTCATATATTAGCAATACTTAACGAACGATCTACTAGTGGTCTCCCGATACTATCTTACGCACGTGGCCGAGATGAGGCAAAGTTGCCGCATCTGAAACAGGGTAGTGCCAGCGTAAACAGCCATCAAGAAATGCAAACGTATACGGTGAGGGTACGACAAGTAAGTCTGGTCGTCCTGCGGATACCCCCTGTGGCTTCCTCCTCAAGGGAGGTCCAAACCATCCGCGTGTCCTGGAAGTCAAAGCACAGCGACGGCATTAAGACGGATTCATTGGCGGATTCGCTCGTCCGTAACACCGAGCATCATGCGCGCCACAAAAACCGCGAATCGGCGCAACTCCTCACCACCCGCCTCCGCAGTTTGGGCCTCCCATAGAAATAGGAGGTTCCATTTGTCCTTCGGTACCAGCGCCTTCAACTGCTCCTTGATGTCGTCTTTGACATCTTCCGACAGAATCAGGGGTGCCCGGTCGGCATCATAGAAATCTCCGACCAGCTTCTCCGCCAACAATGTCAACGCTACATCGCCCATCAGCATCCCGCCCTCAATCCGCGTTGCGTCTGGGAATACCTCTCCCGGCTTGGCGTCAGCAAGTCCAATTGCAATTCTTGTTGTGGCACCGTCATGGCACCCTGGCTCCGGTGTCCCGGAGGTAACATGACACTGTAAGGTGCTGTGGCAGGGTGGCGACTCGAATCGCCGCCCTTTGCGTTTTTCAGCAGTATCGCACCATGCCCAATTTCACGCCGCGTATCCCGGCGTTCACCTGATTGAATCTCCGTCCCCCGTATCCGATTTGCCGCTTGATGGCTATACCTTTACACGATGCTGACCGTCGACCAGCTTTGCGCGTTGCTGCACGATCAGCCGGACAGCATGTACCAGACTCTCGGCAAGATGAGAAAGAGGGACTGGGTACAACCCATGCGCCTGGCCTTTCTGCGCCGCAACGTGAAAGGGTGGATGCTGACCAAAAAGGGACTTCCGTTTGCGTCTGGACTGTCGAAGGAAACCCGTGCAGGACTCCTTCGGCAGCAGGGCAACCCGCCAGACGGTTCCAGTCATTTGGGCCGTTTCCGAACTCCAAATGGAAACGGACGGCGTTTTGCAAGCGGTTTGGAACGGACCAAGGGAACACCGGGGATCGTTGAGGGACTGTCCGCACATCGACGGCGACACATACCGTGACATGATGCCACTTGGGAAGCAGACCCGTATTCCCCCGTTTGTAAGAGGATAAACGACTTCTTATCGTGAATCTGCGAATTCGCCGCAAATCAATGCACTGGCAACCAATTTGCTTGCTGCCCACCTGACGCGCACACTTGCCTCACGTTCGCGTTCAATGCCTCAGTCCGATTACCCTACGCATCAATGTCCTGATCGCGCCACGTGCGCGCAAGGGGCGCGACACGGCCCGTCTTCCTGCGGGAAGAAAATACGCCTGCGGCGGCTTTCCGGGATAGATATCCATGCTGCTGCGCAGCACCATCAGCAGGATGAAAAAAGCACCGGCAGTGTTCTTCACGGACGCAAGGCCCGCTTGGGGACCACCGTTATTGTCGGGATAGCCCATCCAAACGAATCGGCATCGTCGACAGCGGCCGAGACGTGATGGGGATGGCCGTAGTACGCCCCCCGTAGCGCGCCCCCGATTGCAGAAAC
>JAJYTO010000148.1 GCA_021793015.1 Bacillota bacterium | reverse complement strand
GATGTCTATCATGATTGTTCCGGTTAGTCCATCAGCGTAAGTGTACTTGGTCAGACTGTTTTCTTCAATGCAGACATACTCTTCTCAAAAGCATCCAAGGTGTGTTGGATGGCTTTGGCGTCGTGAGCCAAAGATATGGAAAAACGGTTATACGGCTTTGAGAATACACCGTATTCCATCAACAAAAAATCCAGCTTTCCCCGCAATTCCCGATGGCGCGCGGATTTTTCCGCAGCAACTACATCAAACCGTTCTGCACCGTGTTCATCCTGCTCACTTGGAAAAACGAGGTTGAAAATTGACCCGACACCGACCGTCCTTACAGGCAACCCATAGCTGCTGCTGATGTCCTCAAGGTTACATCGCAGATCCTCAGTGGTTTTCAGCAAACCCTCATAGTTCCCTCCTTCCTGCAGAAATTCAATAGTTCGTAGACCGGCCAGTAAGGAAATAGGATTACCGTTAAACGTTCCGCTGTGGAAGACGACTTCACGGGCAACCTTTGACTTTCTCGGTGAAGCCAAGGCGAGAATGTCCTTGTTCCCTCCCACAGCGCCAACCGGAAATCCCCCTCCGAGAACCTTTCCCAAGGCAGTAAGGTCCGGCTGTACACCATAGAACTCTTGCGCTCCACCAAGGCGAATTCGAAAACCTGTCTTGACCTCGTCAAAGAGGAGTACCATCCCCAACTCTTTCGTAACATCTCGCAAGCGCTGCATGAATTCCTGACGCGCAGGAATGTATCCGCTTTGCAGCGGTTCCAGCACTACGACACCAATCTGGTCTTGTTTTTCTCGCAGAATGCGCTCACATATTTCCATATCGTTAAAAGGCAGAACCTCGGTATGTTGTACGTAGTAGTCTGGCAGTCCCATTGATTCAGCCGTTTTTCTCGGTGGAGTTCCGTCACTTACGACCGAATGTGTACTCACCAACACGTGTTCGTGGCCGCCGTGGTAATGACCGGCAAATTTGGCAATTAAAGGTCTGGCAGTGTAGGCCATTCCCAATCGAATTGCAAGCAGGGTTGCCTCAAGGCCGGAGTTGGTAAAGCGGACATGCTCAATGCTCGGGTAAAGAGATTTTATCTTTTCGACCATCGTCAGCTCCAGCGGGTACGGAACTCCGAATGAAGAGGTTCCAAAGGTGTTCCAAACCTCTGTCACCGCCTTTTTCACTACCGGGTGCCCGTGTCCAAGAATCAAGGCGCCAAAGGACAGCAGATAATCCACATAGTGATGACCGTCCACATCCTTGAGCCAGGCTCCCGCAGCAGACGCAAAAGACAGGGGATAGGGATCATAGTACTTGATGTTTCCCTGGACCCCCCCCGGTATGATCTCTTGCGCACCCTCCCACGCCGCACGGGACTCTGACGTGTTATGAAAATACTTACTCACCTCTGTCATGAAGATATCTCCTTTGAAATTTGATGAAATAAATATTGCACAAACATTGTCCATATGTAATTATATATCTTGTATCACACAAAGCAATCAAAACACGGAAGGAGGAATTCCATTGTTGTCTGGCGAAGGGTCATTTAAACGTACGATTAGCCCCTGGGGACAAATCTTTATTGCAGTGGCAACGATCTCGCCGGTTGCCGGAGTTTTTGTCAATATCCAAGGGACCCTCGGCACAGCGGGAACGGGAATGTTTTGGGCGTATGTGCTTGCGGCAGTGATTACTTGGGGTGTGGCCTTCACGTATTCGGAAATGGGCTCCATGTACCCGTACTCAGGGGGATTGTACAGTATCGTTCGAAACGTGCTGGGCCCGACGGTCGGTTTCATGGTTTTGATGGATTACTTGATTCAAGCTGTTTTTTTGCCCGCGACGATTGCGTTAGGCGCGGCCCAATACTTCCAGGCTATATTTCCGACCATATCCTTTAATTTACTGGGATTTATCGTCATGCTTGTGGTGACCATCGTGGCTCTTTTATCGACTTCTTTGGAAGCGAAATTTACAGGCTTTTTTGTGATTTTGGAACTGATCTTAATGACAGTGCTTACAATTAGCAGTATTGCTCACATCCATCAGTCAATATCTATTTATACCCACCCGCTGGCGCTGGGCCACGGACGCGATGTGGCTTCGACGTGGGGCTTGGTCGTTACAGCGACGGCCATTTCGTTATTTTCCTATAACGGGTATGATAGTGCTTTGAACTTGTCAGAAGAAACGAATGCCTCTGCAAATAAGATTGGTGTGGGTGTCGTCAAAGCAGCAACGATAGCGATTATATTCCAGATTGCCCCTATCTTCTTCATGTTGCTTGCTACGCCGAGTGTATCCGGCCTCTTGAACAGCAAGGATCCACTCTCTTTTTTGGGTGTCTCTCTGTTTGGAAAGAGTGCAAATGTCATCTTTAACGTAGCGGCTGGATTCGCCATTCTAAACAGTACCTTAGGCGTCACCATTCAATTCAGCCGGATCCTCTATTCCAGCGCCAGAGATCATGTGTGGCCGAAAGCCATGTCCGATGGCCTGCAGAGAATTCACCCGAAAACGGGATCCCCTTTCGTTGCGGTCATTGTAGTTGGGGTCATCGGGCTGGTCATGACGTTCTTCTCCTCTTTTTTGTTTGACTTGGCGTTTATCGGAGTTATTGTCGTAGCGCTATATTTCTTTGTCACAATTGCAGCCATTGTCAGTCGATTTCGCGATAAGAATGTGGAACGACCCTACAAGGCGCCCTTCGGTATCCTCTTTCCCATCATTGGGCTGGCCGGTTCCCTCTTTGTCTTAACACAGCAAACCGGTCAAAGTTTATTTATCTCAGTGATTCTTTTCATCATCGGCGCGCTATACTGGCTAACTCTCGGGCGAAAGTTTTCCGAAAAAGCGGAACTACTCAAGAGTAACTCCAACGAAACGATGTAATTCTGGGTTGCTTATTCTCCTTGTCTACCAAAACGGTTCGGATTAGCACTTCATTGAAGACAGAGCATTCACGTAAGGGCGAAACAAAACCTTTACGTGAATGCTCTGTCTTTTGAGAAGGGGATCGTTTAAATGGCGGAAAGTTCTGGGATTCAGATGTGTTCCGTTACGGGTGATGTGTCTACTCTATTGACATAGTACCACACTGGAAACTGGTCTTCCTCCTATTCAGCAACAGCCGACCAAAACTAACAACTTAAAAATATCATACAGGTTGTTAGTTATACAATTCTCTGTTATGATCAATGATGACAATACATATCCAGCGACACTGGTTAATCGCACAAAAAAAGTATATGTATGAGGAGGGCATTGGGGATGAGAATTGGAGTGCTGGGGTTTGGGAGAACGGGAAAGGTCGTTGTGGATACGGTTCTGACCGCCCCTGACACGAGTCTGGAGTGGATACTGCGTTGGTCAAATGAAAGTGTGGGAATGTTCGCTACGGAGATTCTGAACGCACAAGGGAAACGAGGTCCCATATTCTCTCGGCAGAACATGGATGTGAATCATTTTCTGATGCACCATCCTGTCGATGTGATTATTGATTTTTCATCCAAGTCATCGGTAGACATGTATGGCTTCGCTGCAAAGCATGGAATCAAGATTGTTTCGGCCATCTCTTCGTATGACGAGGAACAGCTTTTCGAGCTTCGAAGGGTAAGCAAACATACAGCCATACTACACTCTCCCAACATCACCATTGGCATCAATGTACTAATGTGTATCGCGGAATCGCTTCAGAAGATTCTTCCTCATGTGGATATCGAGATTATTGAGGAACACTTCCGAGAGAAACAGGAGGTGTCTGGAACTGCAGTTCGGATCGCCCACAGGTTGGGACTTGACGAGAATAAACATGTGAATTCGATTCGAGCTGGGGGTATCATCGGCAAACATGAAATCCTATTTGGACTTCATGATCAGACAATCCGGTTGGTTCACGAATCGATTAGCCGCACTACCTTCGGAGAAGGAGCCCTGCATGCTGCCAAGTGGCTGATGGATAGAGGCGCAGGGTACTATACAATGGAGCACGCATTGGGATTCAGCCGAGTTGAAGGTCAAAAACTCACTCCATCTGGTATGATAATCGCATCTTCGTCCTGACGATAGCGAAGGATCTCATGATCATCTAGAGGAGAAGGAACGCCGATGCAGGAGATTTCCATTTATCAATCGATTGCACTTGATATCGCACAAAGAATTGCGAACGGAGAATATCCGATCGCCACAAAGCTATCTGGTCGATCCCTTTTGGCCAGTCAGTATCGGGTATCGCCGGAAACAATTCGTAAGGCCATTGGTTTGCTCAAAGAGCAACAGATCGTCGACGTGTCGCAGGGAAAAGAGATTGTGGTTACTTCGATAGAGAATGCTCATGAATACGCCAGTTGTTGCGGCTACCTAGAAGCCGTTTACTCTTTGAAAAATGAAATCACTCAACTGCTTGCGGAAAAGGAGAAAACAGACAAGAAGTTGAAGAGTATTTTGAGCGACATCGTTGCGTTGTCCGATCCCCTTCAGAATCTGACCCCATATAATCCTGTGGAGATAGAGGTGACACCGTCGTCGCATGTCATCGGACTCACGATCGCCAATATTCGACTATGGCAGATGACGGGTGCGACCATCATCGCATTACGAAGAAATATGAATATCTCCATTTCGCCCGGTCCACACGTGATTCTGAGAAAGCATGACATTCTTGTGGTGGTTGGTGATAACGAGGTTGAAGAGCGCACGAAAAAGTTCATCAATGATGCCGATAAAATCGGTCAATGACAAGACATTCCTCACACGAGCTACGAATGGGGGCTTTCCATATAAAGGGAAATAAAAACCGTCTGTTTTGGACCGTCACAGGAGCTTCTGACGCATATGCGACTCGGCCCGGAAGGCGATCGGGAACGGTGACTTTCGGTGCTGACGGCCGTGGGTCCTTCCGCCAGCGCCGCGACCGTTCACGCCAACTCAGGGGCCGCAGCGCTTTCCGTCGCAGGATGGTCCTTCAGGCGGAACACTTTTTTCCGAATCCACAACAACGTCTCATACGAACTCGGCACGATGATCAGGGTCAGCAGCGTGGACGTGAGCAGGCCGCCGATCACGACGATTGCAAGCGTGCTGGAGATCACGCCCGCTCCGGTTGAATAGGCCAGCGGCAGCAGTGCGCAGATGGTGGCCGTGGCTGTCATCAGGATCGGCCGCAACCGGATGGAGCCCGCCTCGACGATAGCCTCCCGCACCGGCATGCCCGCCATCTGGTTGCGATGCACGCGGTCCATGAGCACAATCGCGTTCGTCACCACAATGCCGATGAGCATGAGAAACCCGATCATGCCCGGCATGCCCAAGGGCTGGCGCACGATCCACAGGGCGTTCGCGCCTCCGATCAGGCAGAAGGGCAGCGCCGTCAATATGGCCAAAGGCGCGGCAAATTCGCCGAACGTCAGCAGCATGATCATGAACACCAGAACCAGCGAAGCGACCATGGCCAGCGCGAGGTTCACGAATCCGTTGTTCATGGACTGCGCGGCGCCCTGTTGTTGCCAGGTGACGTCACTGGGCAGCTTGAGCCCGGCGATGGCCTGGTTGACCTGCGCAGTGACGCCGCCCGCATTGGCTGCCGTGATCTGGCCCGTCACGGCGATGTACGGGGTTTGGTTGAGCCGCGTGATCTCCGTCGGTCCATTGGCGATACCCACGGTCGCCACGTCGCCGAGGCGAACGGTTTTGCCCGTCATCGTGTCGATGAGTTGATTGCGTATGGCCGACAACCGTCCGAGTCCGCCTGGCGCTTGCAGGCGCAGGATGAGATTCGGCTTCGCGGCCCCGATCTGCGTGGAACCGATGGTTTGCCCGGTCACCATGGCTGCAAGCTCGGAGGCGATCATCGCGGGACTCACTCCGTAGCGGGCGGCCTGTTGCGCCTTGACATTCACAACCACCTGCGGCTTGGCCGCCTGTTCCGTGGTGATGACCCCCGTCAGTCCCGGGATGCCCCGGATGGCGTTTGCAATCTGCCGGCTCGCATGGGCCATGTCCGCGTAATTGGCTGAATTGACCTGGATGAACAGTTGATTCTGATTGGACAGCCCATTCTGGCCCGAGACGGTGATCGATTTGGCTCCGTGAACCGAAAGCAACCGATCCCGCAGAAGGGTGGAGAAATTGGCCGGCGCCTTGTTCGCCAGTTCGACGCCGAGCGTTCCCTGGGCACCCGAGGCGTAGCTGTCGAACAATGAAACTCCTGGCTGTGTCCGCAGAATCTGTTCGACCTGCCGCACAATGTGTTCCGTTTGCGAGAGCCTTGCGTTGCGGTGCATCGTCACATCGATGGAGTATGACTGCGTCTGGCCGGACGGCAGGAAGTTGAACCCGATCTGCGTCATGAGCACTGTGCCGCTCTCCAGCAGCAGGGCGAGCGAGACGATCGCCACCAGCCACTTGCGGCGAAGGGCGCCGCGCAGAATCCGGACATAGCCCCGCTGCAGCGGTCCCTGTTCGGCAGCCCGCCGTTTGGTTCGCAGCAGAGTCCATTTGCTGATCAGGGGCACGACGGTCACCGCGACGAGCAGAGAGAAGAGGAGCGCAACGATCACCGTCCACGCAAACGGAGCAAAGAAATGGCCGACGATGCCCGGCACAAACGCCATCGGCAAAAACACCGCGACGGTGGTGGCGGTTGAACTGGCGATGGCCGACCCCACTTCTCCCGTTCCCTGCAGCACCAGTTGCGGATCATGGGTTTTCGCCGCGCGAATCCGCCTGTAGAGATTCTCAATGACCACGATGCTGTCGTCCACGACGCGCCCGATGGCCACCGCCATGCCTGAGAGCGTCATGATATTGAGCGTGTATCCGATCAGGTTCATGACGGTCACTGCAGCCAAAATGGACAGCGGGATGGCGAGAACGGCCACGATGGTGGCGCGCCAGTTGCGCAGAAACAGAAGCGTCACAAGCATGGCGAACAGCGCGCCCAGAGCAGCCTCGCGCATCATGCTCTGCACAGAATCGCGGGTCTGCTTCGCCTGGTCCTGCAAAGGGGTGATCACAAAATGCGGCGGCAGATGAAGCTTGGCCAAAATCCCTTTCACTTGCTGCACCAGCGTCACCACATTGGCGTTGCCGGTGGCCTGGATTCCCACAGCCACCGCCGGCCGGCCGTCGAGCCGCGTGATGACCCTCCCGCTGGAAGACGTGCCGTACGTCACCGTCGCGATGTCGCCGAGCGTCACCGTCTTGACGCCGAGCGCGGGAGCGACCGATGCGGCGGCGCCCGTTCCCGTCTGCCCTGAAGTTGCCGGTTGTCCAGCAGATACCGTCTGTCCGGGGATGGTCGCCTGCCCCGCGGTTGTCGTCAGCGCCCCGGTGCGGTCCGCCGACCCGCCCTTCCCGCTCGCTGCGCCAACGCTTGCCGTGATCGCGCGCAGTTTGGCCCCCAGTGCGGACTGCGTTTTTTGCAAAGCGGCCGCCTTCGCCTGCAGCGCCGCCAGTTTGGCCTGCGCAGCCTGGCTTGTGGACGGCTGCTGGCGAAGCAGGGACATTTGCGTCTGCACTTGCGCCGAAGCGAGCGCGAGCGAATTGAGTTGATTGGACAGGCCGATCTCCGCCTGCAGAGCCGCGTCCATCCTGGACAGTGACCCAAGGCCCGTTCCAAGCGCCGACATTCCCGAGTTTACGCCCTGGAACGCGTTTTTGAGCCCATTCATGTTCTGCGTCACCGTGACGATGGGGACGGCGCGAATCTGCGCGAGCGACGCATACTGGTTGTGCAGGACGATTGGCATCTGGATCCCGCCGATCCGCGTGTTGCCCGTGGGCGCGTTCAGTTGGTTGGCCTGCAGCGCAGAAGCGACGTTCTGCAGCGTGACGCCGTTCGCGCGGGCCAGCGCCGGATTTACGTCAATGTAAATGGAACGCTTGGCGGCGCCGTGAATGTCGACGCCGCTCACGCCGTTCACGGCGAGCAGCGCGGGCTGGATCGTCTGCTTTGCATAGTCCTGGATCGGATACAGGCTGCCGGGTGCGGACAAAGCAAACTGAAACACATCCGGGCTCCCCGGCGTGCTCTGCTGGATCTGCGGGGCGCCAGCGCCGGACGGAAGGCCGGCGTTGTCGACCGCTGTGTGAATATCGCGGAGTATGGAAGAGATCGGTCGGCTATAGTGGAATTCAAGGGTTAGATTCACAGAACCCGCTGTGGAGAAATCGTACATGTTTTTCAGTCCGCTGATGCCGGCGAGCGCTTTTTCCAGCGGTCGCCCGACATCCTGAAACGCCTGCTGGGGCGTGCTTCCTGGATAAGGCACCGAAATCTGCACCCAAGGTATGGTGACGTTCGGGTATTCCTGCATGGGGATCGCCGAGCCGGAATACAGCCCAACGCCGATGAGAAACAGCACCAAGATGGCAACGACGGCCCCATTTTTCAGGGCGAATGCTGTAAAGCGCGACAACAACGGACATCCCTCGTTCCCCGGATTTTGTCTGATACTAGGCAGTATAGCAGAGTATCAACCGTGCGCATCCATCTCTGGACGGAGTTTCAGGCGAACTTCAGTACGGCAGAAACACGGGAAGCGGCTGTGGACCGGGTGCGCATCTATCTCTGGATGGAGTTTCAGGCGAACTTTGGGAGGATGCGGATTTGGCAGGGAAGCCGTCGGGAACATGTGTTCGGTATGCCTGGTTGTGAGGCATACAATCAGTCTTCAATCGGCCTGTCATCAGCTTGTAAATGGAGGACGGACGCCACGAGTTTGCCGCAGCGTGATTTATGTCACATGGGCCGGTTCGCGCATGAGGCACACTGTTCATACAGTTCAATTTCGTGACGGAGGCGTTCACCCATGAGCACAACATTCAAGGAAACCGAGAAGTTAGGCGATATCGTGGTGAAGTTCCCTAATGCAGGGGACATCTTCAAGTTGAATGGCATCGATTTCTGCTGCGGCGGCGATCAACTGCTGTCCGAGGCAGCGGAGGAGCATAATCTGGATGTGAACCGTATTTTGGAGGAATTGAATGGAAGTTATGACGAGTTCCAGAGGCTTGGATTGGAAATTGTCGACTGGACATCAGTGACATTGCGCCAACTTGTCGACCACATCGTCAACACGCACCATGCCTATTTGCGTCAGGTGTTCCCGCCGCTGACGGAGCTCACGACGAAAATCCTCAGAGTGCACGGCAAAAATCACGGAGATGTCCTGTCAAAGGTGCATCGGCTGTTCAGCACCCTGCGGATGGACATGGAGGAACACATGATCAAAGAAGAGGAGATTGTATTCCCACAAGTCACGGATTACGAAAAAAGTCCCTCTGACGGCA
>JAJYTO010000147.1 GCA_021793015.1 Bacillota bacterium | reverse complement strand
TGGTGGGCAGTGGTCTGCTCGCCGTAGAGTCGCGAGGGCGACATCGCTATTTCCGCCTCGCGACCCCCGAAGTGGCCCATGCGCTGGAGGCGCTCACCACCATTGCGGCGCCGCTGAAGGTGCGCTCCCTGCGACAGTCCGACCAGGCAAAGGCACTGCGTTTCGCCAGGAGCTGCTACGATCATTTGGCGGGTGAGGTGGGTGTTGCCGTCACCAAGGAACTGATGCAACGGCAGTGGCTGATACTTGCGGAGGGGAATTTTACGATCACGGATGTCGGCGTCTCCGGGTTCGCGGATCTGGGCATCAATATTCTCGATCTGTCGTCACGTCGCCGCGCCGTCGCCCGCCCATGTCTGGACTGGAGTGAGCGACGGCATCATGTGGCGGGTTCGCTGGGGGCGGCGTTGGCCACCCGCTTCTTTGATCTCGATTGGATTCGCCGGACGCCATCCACTCGCGCGGTGACCATCACGGCAAAGGGTTCTGACGGATTGCGCCAATACTTTGGAATTCAGGTCGAGGACTTGCGGGCGGACTCGCCGTAACGCCGCGGCTTAAAGTTGGCGAGCGCGTGAATCCAGCGGAACGATGGGTATTGGGAACTCAAGGAACCTCCCAATCTGCCGCTGCTATTCTCGCTGAAAGCCATAAAACCAGTCCGATTCTAACATTCAGGCCGGAATCAATAAGCGCGAAGCATATGGAGCAAGTATTCGCGTCGGTTCAGCGGATTGTGATCTGTTCGTGTTCGTGTCGGTGCATTGGCATGGATTTTGGCGAATCCACAGGGCTCGACCACCATCACACCTTCACCCTGAGCAAAAGAATGCAAACTTGCCCTGAATCGATCTGCGGCCGCCACGGGAAGCGTACCTTTAATGATACAATTGCCTTTTCGCAAAGCCGATTCATTGACAATCGCGCTGATTCCGGACAGGTGGAACATGGTTTTGCTCATCGCGTCGGCAGGTACGGTCAGTTCGAACTGATGAATGGGCTCATACACATCGGTGCCCGCTTGGGCCAGCGCATCCATCAGCACAAGAGGAACGAGCTTTCTGAAATCGCCTGCCGTCGTCACCGGGCTCGAATAGCCAGCGTGGGTAAGTGCCACGGCAATATCTGTGACCTCCCATCCGTATAACCCTTGTTTCAGGGTGTCATAGACAGTCTCCTTGATTGCTTTGTGAAAGGACAAAGGCAGCGACCCAAGCTCAACCTCCAATCGATACTGCACTCCGCTCCCTGGCAGTCCGGACTCGACATGAAATCCAACGGTCGCATAAAATGGATTGTCCGCTGCTCCCATGACGTCCAGCGCGTGTCCGATGCCTCCCGGTTTTTCCATACAGACGACTGTCGACTCTGAAAACCGGACATCAACGCCGTAGTGTTCCTTCAGAGTGAACTCAATGACTTCTTTTTGCACTTCGCCGAAAATGCGCACATAAATCTCTTGGTGAAGATCGTCTTTCATCACTTCGATCAACGGATCCTCATCCGCCAGATCGAGAAGCGCTTGATACAACTGACGCGTCTTGCCCTTATCCGTTACTTCAACTCGGGTTTCCATTTGAGGCGCCGCAAAGTGGACCTGCTTCATCTGGCGAGACCGCTCGCCGACGACGTCTCCAATCCGGGCTTTCTTCCATCCCCACACCTTCCCGAAATCACCTGGCTGTATCTCGTCGGCAATCACAGACTTGCCACTTATAAACGCGTGGAGTTTTTTCGCCTTGCAAGTGAATGATACGAACGCATCCTTTTTGTTGTCACGCTGTACACTAACCTGCTCTCTCACGCGCAAGGTGCCTGAAAAAAGTCTGACATAGACGATTCTTTCGCCTGAAGATTCCTTTTCAATCTTAAATACGACGCCGGACAAAGCGGTCCGTTTTGAAGATTGATTCACCGGAACCCATTCCGTTACGCCTGAAAGCAATTCTGAAACACCCACTCCGGTTACTGCCGATCCGAAATAAACGGGATGCAAACTGGCTTTCCATGCCTGATTTATCAACACCGCCCTAACTTGATCTTCGGTTACATTTTCTCCGCTCGCATAGGACTCCAATAATTCTTCGTGGCCCGTCGCCGCGGCAAGTTCGATACATTGCTCCAAAAAAGAGGCGTCTGTAGCCCAATCAAACCGATTTTCAACCACATATGCCTGCTTCGAGCCCACCTGTTCAACTTGATACAGAGAAATTACGTTCGGAGTAAGTTTTTCCTGGATATTTCTAATGATGGAATCGGACTGAGCGCCAGTTCGATCAATCTTGTTCACAAACAATATCGTTGGAATAGCCAACTTCTTCAACACTGACATCAGGACTTTGGTTTGCGCCTGAACGCCTTCCACTGCGGAAATAACCAAAATAACACCATCCAGCACTGACAGGGAGCGCTCTACTTCGGCGATAAAATCCGCATGCCCGGGCGTGTCAATCAAATTGAGTTTTATCCCATTTATGTAAAAAGAAACGACGGACGCCTTAATCGTGATGCCCCTCTGTTTCTCCAACTCCATCGAATCTGTCTGAGTATTTCCCTGATCCACGCGTCCAACTTTATCAATGACGTGAGCGTCAAACAAAATGCGTTCAGTCAGACTTGTCTTTCCTGCGTCCACGTGCGCGACGATCCCTATATTGATAATCTTCATTCCATAAAGTCCTCATTTCCCTGATCATATGATTCTCCCCTTGAATGTAGGTAAATTGCCGCATTCCCATCACTCTCCTGTACTGTTTTATAAATCCGTTATATCCTATCCAGTTTTTCATTGCAACAGCAAGCATTGCCCTTCGACGCCCTCATGGTATGATCAACATGACTGGACTGCACAGGCCCTCGGATCGACGCGGGCGACTTGGGAAACATCATCAGCAACAGCGAAGGAGAACGTCCATGGAGACCACGCGCGGCGTCACTGCCGCCAGTGAACCGGTTGGAAGGGGTCGGCGGTCAGGCAGAAAGAGGGCAGAACGTCCGACACTCAACGAAACGGACCTGTATGCGCCTGTCCGGGAACTCTTTGCGCGTCAAGGTTTCAACGTGCGCGGGGAAGTGGTCGGATGCGACCTGGCAGCGGTGCGCGACGGCGAGTTGGTGGTGGTGGAATTGAAGACCGCGTTCAACACGGCGCTGCTCATCCAGGCCACGGACCGCCAGCATGCTGCAGACGCCGTGTATGTCGCCTTGCCCCGGCCCGAAGGCTCACTTCGATCGGCGCGCTGGAAGGGGATCCTGCATCTGTTGAGGCGACTCGAGCTGGGTCTGATTTTCGTCAGCGCGGCGAAAACGCGCACACCATCGCCCGCTCACGCCGAGGTGATCCTGGAGCCCGGTTCCCCCACAGCGCGCAGGCATGCACGCAAGCGAACCAGCATTTTGCGCGAGACAGCCAACCGCTCCGCCGACCACAACGTCGGCGGCAGCGTTCGCACTCCGCTCGTCACCGCCTATCGGGAGCAGGCGCTGCACATCGCCTGCTGTCTCGCGCTGCGCGGCGATCTCAGCCCACGGGAAGCGAGGGCGCTTGGAACGGGCGACAGGACACCTGCCATCCTCTCGCGCAACGTATACGGATGGTTTGAACGAATAGCGCGCGGCGTCTATCGCCTGACACCAGAGGGACATAGTGCAATAGCGATGTTTGCAAAGGTGGCGGCGCCCTATCTCGCAGAACTGAGTGGTCACCAGGAATTCGGAGATTTTGCAGAGATCGAAGATCCGACGAGTCTCGCAGATTCTGTTGCGGCGGCTGACGCTGATCAGAACGACCGCTAGAGGACATGTGACAAACCTAATTCCAGCAGGCGCACTGCGTGCGGACTTTATCACATGTCCCCCACATGGGATGGCGAACGTCCTGCTTCCGCCGCCGCTATTTTAGCTTCTCATGCACTTGTTCCCGCTCCTTAAAGCGCGACTCAATCTGGGTTCCCGGCTTCGGTTCCCTTTTTGACCAGTTCACTCGACGGAACGAAATGTTTGCGCCCCAGAGCAGATACACGAAGAATCCCACAATCAGCGCGGCGGCCAATGCGATGCCCAACGAGGTGTCGCTGATCAGCATTCTTGCGATGGAAATGCCGATCCCGACGCCGATCGCAAGCCTTATGGAATCCTTCCATTTATACTTGGGCTTGCGCACGGCGCTGCCCCCCTCAGGATCTCACGATACCATCAAGATACCATTCGACTACTCTGTCCGCCACCCTGTTTTATGCCTGTTTTATGCACTGTATCTCACGCGATTTTCACTGACTGAGATGCGATATTTTCAAACCTCACACGCAGCTCATTTGCGCAAAAATAAGGTGGGCCTGCCCAGCACTTCACGACGCATCGCGCTCCAGCAGCGACGGAGCTCCTCCTGGAGCCGCCACCCGCTTCGCCCGAGCATGCGCACCACCAATCCGCGACAGGGCAGCAAGCTGCAACCCGCATACACGGACCCGTCCTCGCAGACGGCAAGCAGTTCCTGCAGCATGACCACATGCTCCTTCATCACCCGTTCCGACAGCACCCAGAGTGTGGCGGCGTGCGTATAATCAGCGAATCCGTCCGGCCCATCCTGCCAGCGCGAGGACTGCAGATCCAGCGAATCCCGGACCTCCAACACGCCGTTCCAATATACGCTGAATCGATTCGCGAGGCGCTTAAACGCGAACGCTTCCCCACTCTTCACGCGCCCCGCCGAGATCACATCCCCGATGATCGCCTGCGCTCCATCCGCAAGCCACACCTCAGTATCGTTGACATGGACGGCATCCGCAAAAGGTATGACCGGTTCCGGAAGATACTCCAGCACACCCTCAGCCGCCACGCAAAACCTCTGCGTCAGTCTGCTGGCTCCGCCCCCCCGGGAAGGGTGCAGCTTGCTGGCGGACTGATTGGTCAGCACCGCACTCGCGCCGCAACCCACCGTGCACGTGATGTCCTGACTGTCGCCGCCAAACAAGCCGGGAGAAGCGTCCATCAAATAGACGATCGCCTCCCCGCCCGGTCCGGCAAACGGCTTGGCCACCTTCAGCGGCGCCTGATGCAGCGAGCGCGCAAGCACGCTCCTTCCCCCCGCGCGCCGCACCTCGCCCTGCCACGATCCACGCGCATTCAACCCGCCACACCCGTTTCATTCGAAAGGCCCGCAGCACCCGCGGCGTCCGTTGCATTCACAGCGTCCGCCACACCCGTCACATCCGATCGACTCCCGTGAAAAGCTCGTTCCAGCCACAGAACGATCTCCGCCACACCCACATCCTGGCGAAGATTCGTGAACACATAGGGCTTATCCGCTCGCATCCGTTTCGAATCGCTCTCCATCACGCTCAGGTCCGCGCCGACGTAGGGAGCGAGGTCGATCTTATTGATCACAAGCAAGTCAGAACGGCAGATCCCCGGCCCCCCTTTGCGCGGAATCTTGTCGCCTTGCGCCACATCGATCACATACAAAAATACGTCCGCGAGTTCGGGGCTGAAAGCAGCCGCCAGATTGTCGCCGCCGCTCTCAATAAAAATGACGTCGAGATCCGCAAATCGGCCCGTGAGCTCCTCGATCGCCTCAAAGTTCATCGACGCATCTTCCCGCACCGCCGTATGTGGACATCCGCCGGTTTCCACGCCGATGATGCGCTCTTCCGGCAAAACCCCGGTGCGATGAAGAATCGCCGCGTCCTCCCGCGTATAGATGTCATTCGTGATCACCGCGATGCTGAACTGGTCTCTCATGGCGCCGCACAGTTTCTCCACCAGCGCCGTCTTGCCGGAACCGACCGGGCCGCCAATGCCAACCCGCATGGCGCGTCCGCCGAGAAAGTGTCGCGTCTGCCACTCGTGATGGTGATGATGTTTTCCCTCACACATAGAACCGCCTCCCTGTGGCACAGCATTTTCGCATCCAGATGATCGAGGGCGCCAGGCAACGGCATGGCGTGCATCAAGACATGAACAGGCGAGAGTAGAGTGTCTCGTGCCGCATCGCGGCAATCTCCTGCACGAACGCATCGCAAGACATGCCTTGCGGATCCGGCGGGCAGTCCAGTACGCGCTCTGTCTCGTTTTCGAGCAACGGAAACAACGCCCTGAGCACCTTGTGCCCCTCTGTCTGCCCGATCGCCATCGCCCGCAACGCCACTTGCAACAGGCTGTTTACGGCGGCGTACAAATGGGTCAGCATTGCCATTCTGGGCGTCTGACCGAGATACGCGCTCATCCAGCCATGGATCAGCGGAACACTGCCAAAACACGTTCCCTCGCGAATCCATCCTGCATAGCGGTCCAATCCGCTTTCAGGATGGAGTTCAAGCGCCATGTGCAGATAGCGTTTTGCGATCTTGATCGACCCTTCTCTTGACTCCCGCGCCAGTCGCGCCACCGTCAGCCTGCGGTCGAGATCGATCAGCGGACCCCCTTCCCAGTCCGCCCCGACTGCGGCAGCCTCGAGCGCATACCTGTGCGCAAAGTAGACCCCGACCGCGTCAAACGGCGTGAGCGATCCCCTGGTATAAGAAGCGAGCCACGCGAAGAGTTCTCCCCCGCTGTGAACCCGTCCTTCCTGAATCGCTGTCTCCAGCCCAAAGGAATGGGCGAACGCCCCGGTTGGGAACGCCGAATCGATCAATTGCAGCAGCGACAGGAAGCCCGCCAGCGCGACGACCATCTCAGCGCCCGCACCCACCGCCGTTAAACCTGCACCTCTCACGGCAGCGCCAGCACCCTCCGCTGCAGTTTCTGCCCCTGCCACGGCGACGTCCGCCCTCTTCGTCGCAACGCCTGTTCTCTCCGCTGCAACGGCCGCCCAGCCCGCCGCCAAACCCGCGCCTTGCGATGCCGCATCCGCGCCCTCCGCCGCTAAAACAGAAAATAACGCTGCGCCATCGGAACCGTCTGCGCTGGTTCGCATGTGAGGAGCACCCCGTCCGCCTTGACTTCGTATGTCTCCGGATTCACCTCGATCCGCGGTGTCGCGGAGTTTCCCACCATGTCCTTTTTGCCTATGTGCCGACAATTTTTCACCGGCAACACCGTCTTGCGCAACCCAAGCTGCTCATGAATCCTGTCCTCGTAGGCAGCCTGCGACACAAACGTCAACGAGCGACCGCGCGCGTTTCCAAAAGCCGCAAACATGGGTCGGCCCATCACAGGCTGCGGGGTGGGAATGGACGCGTTCGGATCGCCCATCATCGCGTGGGCAATCATGCCTCCTTTGAGCACCAATTCCGGCTTCACGCCGAAGAACGCGGGTTTCCACAACACAAGGTCCGCCCATTTTCCCGGTTCGATCGAGCCCACAACGTCAGCGATGCCGTGCGTGATCGCCGGGTTGATCGTGTACTTGGCGATATATCGCTTGACCCTTGCGTTGTCGTTGTGGCCCCGCTCCTCCGGCAATGGACCGCGCTGGGCCTTCATCTTGTCCGCCGTCTGCCACGTGCGCATGATGACCTCGCCGACTCGCCCCATCGCCTGGGAGTCCGAACTGATCATGGAGAGCGCCCCCAGGTCGTGCAGGATATCCTCTGCGGCGATCGTCTCCGGCCGGATGCGAGAATCGGCAAACGCCACATCCTCAGGGATGCGGCTGTCGAGGTGATGGCAGACCATCAGCATATCGAGATGCTCTTCGAGCGTATTGACGGTGAACGGGCGCGTGGGATTCGTCGACGACGGCAACACGTTCGCTTCCGCCGCGAGCCGGATGATATCCGGCGCGTGGCCGCCGCCCGCTCCCTCCGTATGGTAGGTGTGAATCGTGCGCCCACCGATCGCGCGAATCGTCTCCTCGACAAACCCCGCTTCATTCAGAGTATCCGTATGGATGGCCACCTGCACGTCGAAACGGTCTGCGACGCGCAAGCACACATCGATGGCGGCCGGGGTGGAACCCCAGTCTTCATGCAACTTCAGGCCGATCGCTCCCGCCCGTATCTGTTCCACAAGCGGCGCTTCTGTGGAAGCGTTGCCCTTTCCCAAAAAACCGATATTCATCGGAAATGCGTCGGCCGCTTCCAGCATCCGATGGATGTGCCACGCTCCGGGCGTGCAGGTGGTGGCGTTCGTGCCGGTCGCAGGTCCCGTGCCGCCGCCGAGCATCGTGGTGATCCCGGACGCGAGCGCCGTTTCAATCTGCTGCGGACAAATAAAATGAATGTGCGCATCCACACCGCCCGCCGTCACGATCATGCCTTCCCCGGCGATCACTTCCGTGGCCGCCCCGATCACGAGAGTTGGGTCGACCCCGCCCATGATGTCCGGATTCCCCGCTTTGCCGACGCCCACGATCCGTCCGTCACGCAGGCCGACATCCCCTTTCACGATCCCCCAGTGATCGATCACCAAAGCGTTTGTGATGACTGTGTCAAGCGCGCCTTCCGCCCGCACCGCTCGCGCAGACTGCCCCATCCCGTCGCGGATGACCTTCCCGCCGCCAAATTTGCATTCATCGCCATACACGGTGTAGTCCCGCTCCACCTCAACGAAAAGCTCCGTGTCGGCCAGCCGCACCCGGTCGCCGGTGGTCGGCCCATACATCCCGGCGTACGCTTCGCGACTGAGCGCCAAAGGGCTCGACGCCGTGGATGGATATGGCGTCACCTGTCCGTTGCAGCCCGCGCGATGGCCGTATACCTCGATCGCGCCTGCGAGTTGCACAAGGGTGATCGGCCGCTCTTCGCCAGGCTCAAAGCGCACAGCCGTACCGGCGGGGATGGCAAGCCGGTACCCCAAAGCCCGCTCACGATCAAAATCGAGTTCCGGATTGACTTCATAAAAGTGATAGTGCGAACCGACCTGAATCGGCCTGTCGCCGCGGTTGACCACGGCCAGCGCCACGGTCGGCCGCCCCTCGTTCAGAACGATCGGCGGTCCATCCAAGCGGTATTCTCCCGGTCGCAACCCGTCACCTTCCTCCTCGAATGGGATCATGCACGGTCACCAGTTTCGTACCGTCTGGAAATGTCGCTTCGATCTGCACATCTTCCAGCATCTCGGCCACGCCGTCCAGGACATCCTCCTCCGTGAGCAGGGTCGCGCCCCACGTCATCAGATCCGCCACCGAACGGCCATCGCGCGCTCCTTCCAGGATCTCGTAACTGAGCAGCGCCACCGCTTCCGGATAATTCAACTTCAGTCCACGCGCCCGGCGGCGCCTGGCCAGATCGGCGGCAACCACGATCAGCAGTTTCTCTTTCTCGCGTTCCGTGAGATGCATAGCGACTCACTCCCCGTCAAAACTTGCGGCCAATCCGGCCGTGATCCACCATCGATGCGAGCACATCCAGCACTGCGCGGACGGCCAGCAGGGCGGTGGTGTCGCTGATGTCATACGGCGGCGACACCTCGACGACCTCCATCGCGCAGATCCCCTCGGCCGCGATTGCCTTCAGCAATGCGAGCGCTTCCCGCGGCAAGAATCCGCCCGGCTC
>JAJYTO010000146.1 GCA_021793015.1 Bacillota bacterium | reverse complement strand
CGGATCAACACGCTTGATTCTTCCGTGCTAGGCGCCGGGTCCTGAAGGTTTCGGGGGAGCGAT
This sequence comes from Bacillota bacterium, assembly GCA_021793015.1. Lineage (GTDB taxonomy): Bacteria > Bacillota > Bacilli > Alicyclobacillales > SLC66 > JAKADD01. Next base: position 9,438 of record JAJYTO010000146.1, on the reverse strand, counting down.
TCGGTTTGAAGGTTCTCGCGCATCACACGGGAGGCCCATGCTCCAAAGTTCTCGTCTGGGCCCTCTGCGCCAGACCCCACGCACTCCTGCGAAGGGTCGGGCTCGGCGACTAACGCGTCTGGCGGCCTCAACTCCGCGTCGGCAGACTCACTCTCGCCGGATGCATCCATCGCCGCAAGCGCCGCCGCCTCATCCTCGTCGGCGATCAGGCGCCAGCGGCCGCGCATGGCCTGGAGCGCCCGGTGCGTACAATTGTGGTCCCGGGCGATTTGTTCTGTTGTGTGGCCGGCGTGGCGAAGTTCGAGATACCGTTCCTTGCTCAAGATTGTTCTGCGGTTTGTGGCGACGTTCATATCGGTGGCCTCCTCATGTGCGGATTGGGGACTGCGAGATGGAACTTCCGGCAAACAAAGCGGTTGTAACCCTTTGGATGATGCAGGCGGCGGACAGCGGCGATTCAAGGCGTCGAGTTCCTCTGGCGAGAGACGATACGAAGTGATCGACCCGGCTCCACACGATGGGCGCGCGCCAAAACGAACGCCGTATTTCCCGCTTCGAAATGCATTCATCGGCCGTCTCTCCTCGCAAGAATCTCGTGGTTGCCTCTGTCTCCACCGTACCAAAGCGCTGATTCCCCCGTGCGCGATTTTCCGACCGATTTTGCCGACGCGCATCGCCGGAAGCCTCTTCCCTAAAAGAGCGTGATTTGCCAGTCCGAATCGAGCAGCCGGCGTCCAATATCGGATTGCCGCAAGCGCGCGCTGCACTCTGCGCGCCAGGTCTGCAAGCGCTGCGACAATGTCGGGATTGACCCTTGCGACCCGACGCCCGCGATGCGTGCCCGTTCGATCCAGAAGGCTGTCGATTCACCCGCAACGCCGTGTGTTTCTTTCTCCAGTTCCCGCATCAACAGCAACTTCTCTTCAGCCAGCGCTACCCACTCGCCATAGGCGCAGTCCTGAATCTGCAGGGCCTGCGACAGCGTGTAACGATCCTGCAACGACAACATGTCAAGCGTGGTGCTCAGGATGATGGACATGACCGTTCCCCCTTTTTCAACACAACGCCAGCCTATAGGGTCAAGGCGGCGCTGCCATCCGCAGGCGAACGCGGCGTTCCACCCCCGTCAACAGGCGAAGCACATCGACCGGCGTCGGCGCGACGAGCTTGGCGGAGATCCAGGGATGGTTGTACGCCATGGTGGCCCGTTCGCCGTAGGGGTCAAAGTAGAATGGGTCTGGGGCGCAGAGAATGACCACCTTGCCCCACGCGAGCGCGGCGCCTAGTTCCGTGTGCGTACCCGTGCCACCCGGAAGCAAAACGATCACGGCGTCGGCCTCCTGCACGCCGACGTGCAGTTCCTTCCACGCGATGTCGGTGATCTGCGGGCCTTGCACCCGCCCGTGCGCCGTCCAGTCATAGGTGATGGTGTGACCGGCGGCGGTCAGTGCGTCCCGCCATTCCTGCACGCGGGTGCGATTTTCGAGTCCGGAAGCGAGATACAGTTGCATGGAAATCCCCCTCGTTGTCGGTTTGCCGTTTTTTCGCTCACCACTTCACGACCCCACCGTTCGCCGGATTGACCCGCAACTTCAGCGTGCGGTCGTACGGTGTGCCGCGCAGGATCACCAACACATCCCGCCAGCCGCTATACGTTGTGCTCGCTCCTTGGTCCAGCACATTCACTACATTTTGCCGCCCGAAGCGCCCATCCACCACGGCCGTTTCTTGGGCGTACCGAGCGGTCCACTGCACATGATAGAATGCGACGGCGCCCACGATGGACAACACCATCACACAAGTGGCGATCCATAGCCGGATCGTATCCTTCCATGTTCTCTTTGACTGTTCGTCCGAGTTGTCGGAGATCGCGACCGCGAATTCAACGGATGAAAAGAAAGCCGATACAGCAGCCAGCAGAATTAAAATCCAAACCAACAGCATTCAGACCACCCTTCCTGAAGATCAAAATGTACGATGTGTTACACCAACGCCTTCGGCTGCTCGCTCCGATCCACCCGACACGTCATTCCTGCCTGGTTCCAATCTAGCCGAGGCGGCGAAAGCAAAACGGTCAACTTTCCGTCATTTTCGCCGCCGGTGAGGTGAGGTTTTCTGGCGCATCGCCCTTGGCGCGCAGTCGCGGTGGACCGCAAGACTGCCCGGCGTCCAGACGATCTCGTCGCCGATTCGGATTTTCCTGTTGCAGCGCGGACATTCTGAAGGCCATTTCGCTCGCATCAACACGGCGTGTCCCTCCTTCTCATCGTCACCTCTATCAACAGACAATCATGCCGGGATAAGTTCTGCTTTCATGGCACTGCCCCGTCACTGGGAACTGAATCCCTTGAGGCGGCTCACTCACCCCAAACAAAATCCACGCGGAAAATGCGATCATCGCAGCCGCCGCGACCATGCCGCCGGCTATCATCCACCAATTCACTTCCAACTCTTTGTGCTCCGCCGGACTTCCAGATACGGACTGAAGGACACCCGCGTTCTCCTTGACTGCCAGGCGCTGTCTGTCGAGAACATGCCGAAAGCACGGTTGGCACAGCCGAACCACCTCATCCGCATTGATTGACACGTATGTCCATTTGTACAACTCCCCGTCTACCGACCTGCAACGAGCGCAACCGGAACCCTCCTCGTTGTGCATGACCCATCCTCCCCTTTCGCGTGATTGACTTCACCATGCCACGTCGTCAACCCGTATTCCGGTCAACTTTTACTCATTCATCGCCAATCCGAGAGGCGCAGTTGCAACGATACTTGGTTTCCAAAGACATTGCGCTCCACATGCACCAGCAGATGACGCACACTCCCCTCCGCAAGCGCGTCAGCATCGTTCCCGAAACCAAATCCGATGACTGTGGCGCCCGCCCCCCTTTTGAGACTTGGCGCGCGCAGGCGCAGCCGGAGGTGTTTGTCGTTTTTTCCCACGAGGCTGGACATGGCGATCTGCGCCTCCTTAATGAAAAACAGCGGCGACGGATTCCCCTGTCCAAACGGTTCCAGGCGTTCGATCTCCTGCGCGAGCGTCAGGTTGATGTTCTCGATCGGCAGTGGCGCGTCCACGTCGGTATACGGCTCTTTTGGCACATCGTCCGGCCAAGTGTCGGCGACCGTCTGTGCGAACCGCTCTCGCAGCGCGTCCACCGGTGTGGGATCGCGCAGAGTAAACCCCGCCGCCGCTGCGTGGCCGCCAAAGCGGGCGAACACGGATTCTTGCGCTTCCACTTCGCTAAGGACGCGATACAGATCCAGCCCTGGCACCGTACGTCCAGACCCTTTGCCGTTTTCTTCGCTGATGCACAGCGTGGGCTTGTAGAAGCGTTCCGCCAGTTTCCCCGCCACAATGCCGATCACGCCCTCGTGCCAGTTCGTTCCCGACACGACGAGCGTTGCGTGTTCTTGCCACGATGGGTGCGCCTCGATCTGTGCGAACGCTTCCTGGTAGATGCGCTCTTGCAGCGTCTGGCGAAACCGATTGTGCGCTTGGCAGACAAGCGCGAGACGGGCCGCCGTGACCGGGTCGTCCGTCAGCAGCAGATCCACGACATGCCGGGCATGGTCCAGGCGCCCGACGGAGTTCATGCGCGGCCCCAACTGAAACGCGATGTCCGACGCCCGGATGTGCTTCGCGCCCGCCACATCGGCGAGCGCCGCGATCCCGACATCCGGCGTCCGGTTAATCTCGTGCAGCCCTTCGCGCACGAGGATCCGGTTCTCACCCGTGAGCGGCACCTGATCGGCGACCGTGGCCAGCGCGACGTACGGCAACAACTCCTCCGGAAAGCGACCCAGGACGAGCTCTGCGAGTTTGAACGCGACACCGGCGCCGCACAGGTCTTTGCAGGGGTACAGAGAGCGCGGGTAATCCGGATGCACGACAGCGAACGCGGTTGGTACAGCGGACGGGATGTGATGGTGGTCGGTGATGATCAGGTCGATGCCGTGTTGACGCGCCGCCTGCGCCGCTTCTGTCGCGGTGATTCCGGTATCGACGGTAACAATCAGCGTCACGCCCTGTTCGGCTGCTTCGTGGATCACATGCGGGTGCAACCCGTACCCCTCCGCAAACCGATCCGGGACACGCCAGAGCGGGTTTGCACCCCGCGTGCGCAGTGCACGCACAAGGATGGCGGTGGCGCATGTGCCGTCTACGTCGTAGTCGCCGTAGATGAGGATCGTCTCCTGATTGTCAATCGCTCGTCGGATGCGCTGCGCCGCCTTTGGTGCGTCGTGTAGTAGCGCAGGGTTGTATAGAGTGCTACGACCCGCATGCAGCAGCGTCTGCACGGCGCCCGGTGTGCGGATGCCACGGGCGACGAGAACGCGCGCGACCAGCGGGTGGAGTTGACATTCGCGGGCCAGCGAGGTCACGTCTTCTTGGTTGGCCGTGCGTCCGATCCAGCGTCGTTGCATGCGTGATCACCTCTTTCGCTCGGCTGCGTGAGTTGCAGCTTGGAACTCCCTGTACTCACCGTAGCAAATGTCAAGAGGGGAAAACGCTCAAATTTCACTCGATTTTTCGCGAGGACATGGTTGCGGGGCAAGACAAAGCCCCCTGCCGCAGAACGGGCAGAGGGCTGAGAAAAGATGTTCATTCGGGATTGTTCAGCGACCCCAAATCAATGATTTCGATTTTACATTTCGTGTCTGACGATATGGCCTACCGCTTGTGCCAATTGATCTAAACTTGCAACCGTGAAAATCATATCCACATCGCCTTTGTGATGATAGGCAACCAGCGCTCGCAAGTCACTGAGCCGATTCAACCAAGCAAGGCCATCCGTGACCAAGAAAAAATACATTTGTCCACTTTTTGCCTCCAGTATTTTTTCGACATCACCGAGCACGTCCGTCATTTTGCTGCCAGTGGCCTCGAATCCCTTGCATTCGATGACGATTTTTGGCTCAACGAGTTCGGGTATGGAAAAGTCGGCCTTGGCAGTTTTCTTGTTCTTGCCACGAAAGTTCCCGCCTCTAACAAACTGACAGGAAACGCTATTCAACAACTCCTCGACCTGATCCTCCAATGCGCGCCCTCTTTTTTGACCTTTTATCGCTCGTCCCCGTTGAAATTTGTATCGTTCCATCAATACGTCTTCGATGCCCCACGTGCGTTTTGACTGTGCCTCAATCTCTTCTTCCACGCCCATTTGCGACAACGCGCTGACCAAGAGCATACAATCCTCTTCGTTTTGTACTCGTGTTCGAAATGAAGAATAACTACCGTTCCATAGTGTATACTGGCGTAATCGCGAAGCCATTTCGTCTTGCGAAAGCCCCATAAATAATCGAATTACATCCAGGTTGACAGGTCTTTCCCTTAACCGCTGTTCAATAAATTCAGGAGACACTTCTTCAGGTATGGAACGGGTAAAATCTCGAATTGCCTGAATAGTCGCTTCGCCACGCGAGTCCATCCAATCTGCCGACAGTGGCGACAATTCTTTGATCAACTCTTCCAGCGTCTTGTTTTGAAAGATCATCTATTCCCCGACGATCACCAATTCATCGACGAGGTTGTTTCCCTCCTCTACATTCTCATGGTTTCCAAACGAATACCGATGCGACACACTCTCCACGGTTACATGTGTCTTGTATTTCCGCATTAACTTCGTCAAGGTCTGAATATCTGGCAATGCATTTGATGAATAGGAACAGACAATGATACTGTCCGCAAACCGTCTAAAGAGATCGTCAAACGTGTTCTCAATCGTTAGACGTTGCCCGAAACGAGTGTGTTTTTTAGCAATTTTTTTAGTTTTTGTATGCTCCATAATGGTCTCTCCGCGCCAATATGTCGCCAATCCCTCTAAGAAATGATATCTTTTCACATAATCGTTATCATCAGTCTTGGGCATATACGGCGGATCCAAATAGACCAAATCGTAGTCTGTTGGAGCGTCAAATATGTCTCCTTTGTATGTATGATGTGCTCGCCCATCGGCAAATGCCACTCTTTCAATGTCCGTCAGGGCTCGCTCGAATTGCTCCTGCATGCTCATCCGAAGGTCACGACGGCCATCATCATATCGCATCTCGGTAACGGTGAATACGCCCCTCGTCTGCTTTCGAACGGCTGCCAAACAGAGGGCCGCAATGCCTGCCGATCGAATTACCGAGTCACTGCTCATGTCGGACAAAATGGCCCACACGCGGTCCAAAAACTCTAATTCTTGCTGTTCAAAATAGAGACCCTGAAATGTTCGTTGAATGAATCTGTTTTGCACCGTCACGTTTTCAGATAACCGCTGTGCAAAATACCGTTGAGCGGATTCTCCCTGATTGACCACCATTGCTCTCACTAATTCACCTGGAAACGTAAGATAATCATTCGCGCATACCTGCTTCCCCATCACTTTCAACAAATAAGACACGATGCCACTCCCGGCGAATCCATCCAGCGACGTCTGAAATCGCAGTCCCGAAAATACATCCCATAGAAATGGGGTCAGTTTGTGCTTGCTACCCATGTATCGAAACCGAGGATACTCCGATACGCGACTTAAAGAGATTTGTTTGAGCTCGTTGGTATTCGCAATCGCCATCCCGTATCCTCCACCTTCCCGTTTATATGATTCATACTACCATAGAGAGCTCTTTGGAGGACTGTTCCACCCCCCATAAGCAAAAAAGAACCGCCCGCAGGCGGCCTCAGTACTTGGTGCTCACTACAAGCTTGACGGTCTCCTTCTCCGGGATTTGCATGGCTTGTCCGGTCTGCGGGTTGCGTCCAGTGCGCGCCGCTCGTTTCGTGGGTTTGAGTTTGCCGACTCCGGCGATCGTGACCTCCTCGCCGGCCTTCAACTCCTCGCGGATCGCTTCTTGCAGCGCGTTCCACACCGCCTCCACGTCTTTCTTCGTCAGTCCGCTGGCTTCGCGGGCCTTGGCGATCAGGGTTTCCTTACTCAAATGGGTGGCCTCCTTAAGTGTGCCGTGCTACAAATTCAGCGTACACCATAACGGTCGGGGATGTTGAGCATTCTGCAACCAATTCACTCGGGCCAAATGTCCTCCACATGCAGTTCCAACGCCCGCGCAATCCGCTTGGCAACACCGAGAGTCGGTGTCCGCTTCTCCCGCACCAGGTCACTTAGTGCCTGGTACGTGATACCTGCCTTTTCAGCAAGCCACGTCTGTTTGACGCCTCGATCGCGAAGGATTTCACGAAGTTTATTATTTTCACCCATTGTCTGCCACCTCATTGGCAATATACCCGTCCAATAGGATATTCAAACCTGCACGATGATCTATTCGTTCTACTTTGCATAGGACTTGTCGAGGACACGTAAATTTTGTCGAGTGATGAGAAAAAACTGATGCGTAAACATCCCCAGTTCATGCGCCTTATAAAGCGACAACACCGACATCCCACTTTTGACACCGGCAGCCGGTCATCCTTATGCATCGAACGCATGTTTGGCGAAATCTTTGTGAGGTGAGGCTTCATGTCCACTCTGGAATCCCCTATCGCCTGGTGTCGCAGTGTCATCCGGCACGCCGCGATCAGTGAGATCCGTAAGATACGTCGCTATGCCAACCACGAATCGCTCACACTGAATCAAGCGCGTGAGGACGGTTCCGAACCCATCGATGCCATTCCATCCGCCGCCGCTGCCGTTGCGTTCTCGGAGGCGGACGTCCGCATGATTCTACTCTGTCTCCCTCGGTCTCAACAGGATGTGATGCGTCTTCTCTACCTATCCGAACTCACCCAGCAAGAGGTGGCGCGCCAGTTGGGCATTCCCCAACAGCAGGTGAGTCGGGTCCACCGTCACGCGCTATCGACGTTGCGGCAACAACTCAGTTCAAAAGGAGAGGGAATATTTCATGAGTGAGTTGGACGAACAAGCCATCGAAAAACTCATGCGCTTGGCTGAACAGGGGAATGAAGCGGCAGCACAGGAACTATTGCGTTACTTCGACCCTTATATTCGACGACACAGCGGTGTTAACGGTGTCATCGACGATGATGTAGCGCAGTTCATCCGTCTCTCCTTTTGGCGCACCTTCGGAACGGGCGCTACAACGAAGCCCACATCCAGGCAACCTCCATCCAAGACGTGAGGTTACTGGTTGTGGGCGAACGAATATGCTCAATGTCTTTGTATATACACTTGCTTTGCTTCATACGGCGGTTTGGTTCAGTTTGCGTGACGTTGCATGCGGAGATGACCAAGAATGCTATGGACGTCCTGGTATATTCTCACACATCTGCCGGCGGTGATGGTGACCGATACATCGTGAACATAAAGAAGTTTGTAAGGAGATGCGTAAAAAACGCAACTCGCTGCGCCTTATAGAGCAGGGGAGGTGAACACGATGCGAACCGATCGATACAACTGGAGGTGAACGCGCTTGGATGATCGGACCCGCTGGATGGCCGTAAACACGTCACTTCATCTGCTCATTCGAACGTATTGGGACCTGCGGGATTCCACGACGGACGAGGAAGAACGAGAGCAATTGGAGTACCTGGCGATTGGAACACAACTGCAGTTGAAGGAGGTCAAAGCGATATACCTACGACAGCACGACAAGGAACTCTGCCCATGTCAGGCACAGTCGTGTACTGCCGGATGATTGGAGGAAGCAAATTGCCAAAACATGTGGTGCTCTATTCGAGAGCAACATGTCCGTACTGCCGTGAGGCAAAAGAACTGCTGAATCTGTATGAAGTATCGTACGAGGAAGTTGATGTATGGAATGCGGATGGTCAAGCGCGCTTGAAGGCTCTGGGTTGCAAGTCTGTACCGGTCCTGGTTGTAGACGGCAAAATGATCGTGACTGGGTTTAACCCGGAAGAGATTCGACGCGCCCTTGGTCGCAGCATTGTATTGCCGCAACTGCGTGGAAATCCGCGAATTTCCCCGCACAATAAGAGAGGATGATGCAAGATGTGTACCTTCCCTTCCTCACCACCCAGTTCGTGCACGAGCAATCAAACCAGCTTTATCAATAATTTTCTGTCGCACGCGGAAACAGCATCTTCTCAAACATCTCTTCCCGTCAGCTATATTTTGGGGCAATGGGGCTTTGAAACAGGTTGGGGAACCGGTGGTGGTCTATGCAGTGGCTGCAACAATCCAGGGAATCTTGCTGGATCTGGAACTTGCCAGTGCGGAGGCGTAGGAACATATTCCACTCTGGCTGACGGCGTCACAGCGTATATCAACGCCATGAACGAGAACTACGGTTTCGTCCAGTATGCCTACTCGAATTTTGGAATGAAAGAAGCCTGTCAAGCCGTAGGCGCTGGTTGTGAGCCTGAATCGGGATGGGCATCCGATTTGTACGCCGGGGGCCGATACAACGGCGTTTCATGTAATAACCAGGCGCCAAACAACAACTGTTATCTCACTACCACCAAGTCTTTGAACGGCCCCTATTACAGTACATGTGCTCCCACGGTTTCAAACGACGATT
>JAJYTO010000145.1 GCA_021793015.1 Bacillota bacterium | reverse complement strand
GGCAGGCGCGAAAGGGTCAACACTCGTCCGCCCAGCGACGTCTCCAGCGAGTCCCGGAGTCTGCGCAGAATGTACCATCCCGTTCCCAAAGGCAGATGGGGCGGTCGCCATGCCGCCCCCCCCCCCCAAAGGTAAATACCACGGTATCACAGAATGGAGCCGCCTTGCGCAAATCATCAACCGTCATTTCCTCAAACCGCACATGGTCACCTTCCCGTCCCGTATGCTTCGCCGGGTTTCCAGTATGGCACGGCGCGCACAGACAAGCAACACCAGGATAGACTTTCATGGCGCTGACGCGCCCCCAACAACCGGGAAGAAAATTCGCCTGCGGCGATTTTTCGGGATAGACCGGCACGGACGATCAATTTTCCGGAATAGAGGGCGCCGCCCGGCAGGGTATGTGCATCCTGCCGGGCGGCGCCCTCTATATGCTGCAAAACGCAGGCGCGAAGGAACGGCTCAATACGTGGCCTCACCGAACGTCGCTGTCTGGTTCAGGAAGAATCCAGGCAAGTCCAGTGACTGGTCTTCCTCCAGCCGTCTCATGCCCAAATCCTCCAGGGTCTGGCGTACGCCCTCACGAATGGCCTGTTCGGCATCCTGCGAATACTCGCCGAGCGACGCGACGCCCTCTCGAATGCCTTTGGTGGCAGGACGGGTTACATAAGACACGTCCAGTCCCACGCACACAAGTCCGTGCAAGATCCCGCGAGTAAGCTCCGAGATGGCAAACGAGTGAAATGGAACATGGCTCTCATACACTCCGGCGACCACATGTTGCGCGATGGCCGGAATACTCTCAATGCGTTCCGGATCATCCGCCAGCCCGTTGCAGTGCATGGTGACTTCGTGCGTGACGACAGAACAGATGCACGTTTCTGAAGACGTGTTTTCGAGCGCAATCCCGTGCTTTATCCCTTCGCCGATCTCCATCTGGCGAACCTCTGCTTGCAAAGCCATGTCAATCTCCCCTTTTTCGCGTCATAGATTCTGAAAAAAACAGAAAACCGTGATCAAATCGGTCACGGAAGCGCGAACTGGACAGAGAAGGTTATCGACATAACCCTTCACCCCTCTTTCCGCTGACGAGGTTAGCTGACGGGTTCGGGTTGAGAGTTCCCCTATCGGTTGTTCACCGAATTCACCCCAATTGCTTGGTTCCCCCGCTTCCGAGAATCGGAATTGAGCGTGTGCTATAAAATTGTGCGATGAGTAGCGCCCACCGCCTGAGACCTATGTTACATCATACGTGTTGTTGTTGCAATCCCAGAATTGTGACAATTTCATTGGCGCGCATCCATAAATCTTGCGTACTCAGCAGTGAGTCTAAAAAAAGCGTCGCGATCGCCATTGACCAGGGCAACGTCAATCTCCCGGTCATACCGTTCACGCCGCCATTCGCGCTCGATGTGATCGAGCACGAGTTCGGCCTGCAAGGCCATCAGCGCCTCTGTGCCCGTCACCGCCTGCGCGCGCTCATCGACCTGTTCGAGAACTGCCAGGTAGCGGGAGCAGGTGTTGCGTCCATTAAAGTACAGAGTGACATAAATATCTTCCTCGGGATGGCTGTGCACATCCAAAAATGCCTTTTCGACGTCAGAAGTAACGCGCTTGTTTTTGTAAAACTTGAAGGCCGTCATCTGAACGCAGGTGGTTGACATGAGCAGCGCCTTCGGTGAACTGCGGAAGTGTTCCGTGAAGTGCACTTTGGCCAACAATTGCTCGCTGGAGTAGAGGTACTGAAGCAACCATTCCGCCTCTGGATTCTTCAGTTCATAGTGTTCGAGAAACCACTTGATGAACTGTTTTTTATCCGCACCCGTGATCATGTCTTTCATGGCCGTTCCCCTCCCGTATCTGCTTGCGGCAATTCACTGTGAGGCCCGCCGAGAAGTAAGAATCGTTTGCGCTTTATATCATGTATTCGCCAACGCCTTGTCGCTTTCCTCCTGCGTCACAATAAATTCCCCACCCTCTCGGGCGCCGTCTGAAGACATGGAAAAACAGCCGTCGTTTCCCGATTGCTGGCGGCCCGCAAGCGCAGGAGATTTTGCTTCGCAAAACTCAGGTATCGAAGTCTATCGAATCATCGGGGGCCGATCGCCGCGGCGTCGGACCTGACGCCAACTGGTTGAGACGCTTCCGGGACCGTGGTCTTCACCAGATAGCCAAGTTTTTTCAGCAGTGTCGACAGGTCCTCCAGTTGGTCCGGACTGAACGCCAGCGTCCTTTCGCCGAAACGTCCAATACGCCTGTCGCACAAAGGCGCAAAGTGCTCGATGTCGGCGAGCGTCTGTTCATCCCGACAGTGGAGCACGCAGCAGACAAGGAGACTGACCCGGCCATATTCGTTGCACCATCCGCGGATGGTCTGTTCGACATTGCCGGGAATGCGGTGGTCGCTGACGCGGGCCAGAAATTCGCATATGCCTGTCTCCGTCCACCCGGTCTGCAATGCCGCATAGACGCTGTCGCGCGTCAATCGGTAGATGCACATGCGGTCCCGGGTTACGGCAGCAGCCACTTGTTGCAGGTCCCAGCCGTAGACGGAGTCGCTTTCTGCCGGGAGCAGAATGTCAAAGGTCGGTTGAATAACCGCCGCTGGCGTCATGGATTGATCGGGTTCCACAATGTCAAGCTCTTCCGCCTGATTGAGCCGCAATGCGCCTGGGACGGACAATTTGTAGACGGGAGCGCCATTTTCCCCCTGCCCTTTCATCAGTACGCCCAGACAGACCAGCATTTGCATGATACGCCTGTCAAACACGCTGGCTTTTGGCTCGTAGTAGTAGTCAGTGATGAGATCGCCCAGCGCCTGCAGCATGGACTCGCCGTACACCCAGTCGCGCGCGGTCAATTGCCCGATCCGCGCCACCACCCTTGTGAGCGTTCGGATGGCGCTGCGATAGGTGCGCACGTAGAAAAGCAGCAACGCGCGGGAGCGTTCATCCTCGGTTTGACTCATATAAGCGGCGCTCGCATCGCGGTCCACGCGCAGTTGCCCCTGCGGTTCCTCAATGATGCAGCCCTCGACGCACAGATGATCATAGATCAGGGCGAAGCGATCGGGATAATCGTGAAACCGCCGTCCAAAACCGAATCGCCATCCGGTATGGGCAGGCAACGGTTCCTCGGCAATTTCGAGTAATTGCAGGAGTTGATTCTGCTGTCGTTTGAAGATGACGCCATCCTGTGTCAACTTTACATCCTGCCGGCCGAAAAACAACAGACATGTGACGGCATCCCGGGCCATGGCTGAACCATCGAAGCGATACAGGACGGGTTCATGCGCATAGCGCTGCACTCCGTCGCGCAGGGCTTGGGCCGTGATGGCGGAGAGGCGCTTCCACACATCGCTCGGGCACACGTACGTCTTGCGCGAGGGTCTGCCGAGTTCAAACAGAATTCCTTCTTCGAGCAGTTCACTGAGCAGCGACGGGGCGCCATTGTCCTGATCGCGAACGGCTCGCGGGCCGCTGGCCACCCGCTGGAGAACCGCGAAGAGCTCTTCCTCGGCATAGGAGAGACGTCCATCAAGAGCAATTTCCTGAATGGCCTGAAGCGCCTCTCCCGAAATGCTCTGCAACCGCGCCGGCAGATGCTCCGGTTCGGCATGGGATGCGAGAATCGCCTGCAGCAGAGCATTTTTCGAATACAGGGAACACGAAATCGCCTGACGCACCGCAATCCGGCGCAATCGACTGATGTCGCTTTGGTTGAGGCATTCGGACAAACGCATGAGGACACCCCAATGTTATCCATCTTCCTTATTTGAACAGGCTCTCTCTTATGGTATCATGTTCCAATCGATCCGTTCGCATACACTCTGGCGCATAAAAAAGACTCGCCTGATCCATGCGAGTCAAGAGAGAGATTAATAGGAGTGGAGAGAAACTGCATTGCACATCCCGAATAGATCATACTCGACCAATCGTTTGGAAGTCAATACGCAGGAGTCGCCATTTTCAATTTCAGGACTCCGGGGAATCCGGTTACTCGCGCTCCGCGACAGTATAGCCGCACGACCGCAGGAGACTCACCGCCTGTCCGCAAAATTCCGCCGTATCGAACTGCAGAAACATCTGCCCTTCGTCGCCCTCGCGACTCTCCATGATGCCGATGTTGCGGATGCTGATGTTCGCTTCCCCGAGGAGAGAGGCGATCTTGCCGATCAGTCCGGGTTCATCCGGAACGGATACGGTAATCGAGAACACGGCTCTGATGGCCCCTGTCGCCTTGACTGGGATGGCGTCGCGAAACTCACGCGCCAGGCGGAAGAATTCCGTCAGCGCGTCCGCGTCGTTGCCGGCGATCGCTTCCTTCAGGCTGGCGATCGCGGAACCCCATTCGTCCAAGAGCGGAATGATCTCGCTGTCATTCTCCAGGGTCATGTCCCGCCATAGCAAGGGGTCGCTGGAGGCTATGCGGGTGATATCGCGAAACCCTCCTGCGGCCAACTCGGTGTGAAGCGGCTCCGACAGCGCCCGCATGCGCACCTGATTGACGAGGGCGGCCGCTATCAGATGCGGCACATGGCTGATGGAAGCCACCACACGATCATGCTGCTTTGCGCTCATGCGCTCTACGCGCGCGCCTGTCGCCCGAATCAGCGCACTCAATGCGAGAAATGCCTCAGCGTTCAGATTGTCGCTCGGCGTGAGAACGTACACCGCGTTTTCCAACAGACGGGCATGGGCCGCATTGATGCCAGATTTTTCGGAGCCGGCCATCGGATGGCCGCCGATGAATACAGAACGGACGAACAGCCGTCGGGCGGTGTCCACCACGCGCCTCTTGGTGCCGCCCACGTCCGTGATGATGGCTCCCGTCGCCAACAATGACTCGCGTCGCGCAATGTCCCCCAACAAGGCGACCGTCGTGGGCACAGGCGCGGCGATGATGACGAGGTCAGCGCCGCGCAGAGCCGCGTCAAGGCGCTCCGCAGGTTCGTCGATGGCCCCTCGTTCAAGCGCCGTGCGCAGCGTTTTGCGATCCACGTCAACGCCGACGATATGATCGACCATCCCGGTCTGTTTCAGCGCCAAGCCAAGCGATCCGCCTATCAGGCCGCAGCCGATGACGCACACGCGATGAAACTGCCTGCCTGCTGTCAATGGTTCGAGTCTCCTTTTTATACAGCAACTTGCGTGCCGCTTCTGGGAAGTTGCCATGGCTGGCGGTGGCCGTCAGGCCATGTTAGTTTCAGACACGCATTTTAACGACCAGCCTCTGAAAGTTCGCGGGCAAATGCAGACAACGCTTCGACAGACGCGTCAAGGCGCGCAGCGTCTCCACTCGTCAGAGCGTTTTGGATCTCTTCGCAACGCCTTACGATCGCGCTTCCGACGATCACGCCGTCGGCGAACTCTGCAAGTTCCCGCACATGCCGCGCGCTGCTCACGCCAAACCCCACCGCCACAGGCACGGAACTGGCCCGCTTGACCGCATCCACGAAGGCGCGCAGTTCCGCGGCAAACGAAGCGCGTTCACCGGTGACGCCCAGAGAGGACACGCAGTAGGCAAATCCGGTGGCGCTGGCGGCAATCATCTGCACCCGTTCATGACTGGTCAGCGAAATGAGCGGAATCAGGGCAAGATCGCGACGGGTCGCAGCTTCCCTCGTTTCCGCACTCTCCTCAAAAGGCAGGTCAGGAATAATCAGGCCATCGGCCCCAGCATCTGCGCAAGCCTGCATGAGCGCATCCACGCCGTATTGCACCACAGGGTTCACGTACGTGAAGACAACAAGTGGAACATCGCTGACCGCGCGTACACGGGCAATGAGGCGAAGCGCTTTTGGCAGCGTCATGCCAGCCTGAAGGGCGCGCTGGGAACCCGCCTGGATCACGGGACCGTCCGCCAATGGATCGGAATAGGGAATGCCGACTTCGATGACGTCCGAGAACTGGGCCAGGTCCAGAAGGATTCGAAAACTGACGTCTTCATTCGGATCGCCTGCAGACACAAAGGGAATAAATGCGGTGCGCTTGCCGCTGCGCAAAATCGCCTGTTCGATGGCCGTTCGCCCGCGCATGGTCATTGTAAGTTTCCTCCCAGCAGTCCCTGAGCGGTGTGGACATCCTTGTCGCCGCGTCCGGACAGATTGACAACGATGACGGCGTCGCCGGGAAGTGTCTTTGCCAGTTTGACAGCGTGGGCGATCGCGTGCGCCGATTCCAGCGCGGGAATGATCCCCTCCACTTTGGCGAGCGTTGCAAAGGCATCCAGCGCCTCCTGGTCCGTGACCGGTTCGTAGGACGCCCTGCCGCTCGCGGCGAGATGCGCGTGCTCCGGTCCTATGCCCGGGTAGTCCAGTCCGGCGGAAATGGAGTGTGCGGGCTGGACTTGACCAAACTCATCCTGCAGGAGCAACGTCATGGAACCATGCAATACGCCCCGACTGCCTTTGGCGATCGTTGCCGCATGCCGCGTAGTCTCAATGCCTTCTCCAGCGGCCTCCACCCCGATCAGTCGCACAGCGCCGTCATGCAAAAACGGATAGAACAGGCCCATCGCGTTGCTTCCGCCGCCCACACAGGCGACCAGGACGTCGGGCAAGCGTCCTTCCTGAGCGATGATTTGCTCCCGCGTCTCATCGCCGATGACGCGCTGAAAATCGCGCACCATCATGGGATACGGATGGGGCCCAACCACAGATCCGACAATATAGTACGTCTCCTGGACGTGCTCCACCCAGTGGCGCATGGCCTCGTTGGTTGCATCCTTGAGGGTCTTTGTGCCAGATCGCGCAGGCACGACCTCAGCGCCAAGCAGTCGCATGCGAAAGACGTTCAGCGCCTGTCGCGCCATATCCTCCTCACCCATGAACACGGTGCACTGAAGCCCAAAGAGCGCCGCCACCGTCGCTGTCGCCACACCATGCTGACCGGCGCCCGTCTCGGCGATCACGCGCTCTTTGCCGGTCATTTTGGCGAGCAATCCCTGACCGAGCGTGTTATTGATTTTGTGCGCTCCTGTGTGGTTCAGGTCTTCCCGCTTCAGATAGATTTTCGCTCCGCCCGCGAACTTTGTCAGGCGCGAAGCAAAGTATAGAGGCGTTGGTCTCCCGGAGTAATCTCTCAGGTAGGAGCGCAACAGGCGTGAAAATTCGGGATCGCCGGCCAGTCGACGATAATCCGCTTCCAGCGCCGTCAAGGCCGACATGAGCGTTTCCGGCACGTATTTTCCGCCGAACTCTCCGAATCGCCCGCGTTCATCAGGAAACATCCTCTGCACCCCCGCTTCATTTCTCCGTTGCAGTTGTTCGTGTCAATTACTGGCTCACGCATGGACGACGCCATCTATCCCGGAAAATCGCCGGTCCCTGCCGGACCTCTCATGCATGCCGCCGCCGCTCAGACAGCCGCGGCCTAACGGTCGCTAATACTCGCTGCATCGGCATGCATGAGCGGTCCAAGCCCGCGAATCTTTGCCAGCGCCTCAGTTCTTCGCTGCGCTGACAAAGGCCCGCATTTTCGCCGGGTCCTTCCGGCTATCCGTTTCGATGCCCGACGAAACGTCGACGGCAAAGGGCTGGTACTGTGCCGCCAATTCCCCGACGGTAGCCGCTGACAAGCCGCCCGCCACGATGAGCGGCGCCTGCGCCGCGAAGGGTTTCAAGCGATCGATATCCGGCCATGCAAAGGACCTGCCAGTTCCTCCGTACGCCCCGCCGTGCCATGAGTCGAGCAGCAGGCCGTCAATGTGACCGGCGAATTCGCCCACCGCCTCATCGTCCTCTGTGCCGCGAACCCGCCACGTTTTCCAGACGGTCAAGCCGCGTCCGCGAAGTTCTGCGCACAGAGTGGGCGTTTCATCCCCGGACAGTTGAACATGGCGAACGCCCGTCTCGTCCGTGAGACGCAGCGTGTCTTTTGTGGAGCGGTTCACCAGCACCAGAACCGATTGCGGCAGGAGCATCTGCCGAAGTTCCGTCGCGCTCTCCTGTCTCAGGTCGTCCACAATCCGCCTCACGAGAGCGGCGCTCACTTCGCGTTTACTGCCAGCCAGCACAAAGCCGATATAATCGGCGCCGGCCCGCGCCGCCTCGCGAGCATCCGCGAGGGTCCTCATCCCGCACAGTTTCACACGAACCATCAGTCCCGTCGCGAACCGAGCAGTTGCGCGACTCCCTCCCCTATCTGACCGACGCCAAAGCGCATCAGCGTTTCACCGACCAGAATCGCCTGCGCCCCCGCTTTGCGCAAGCGATCGACGTCATTCGCCGTCCTGATTCCACTTTCCCCGACAAGAATAACGTCTTGGTCGATCGCTTCGGCGACCGTTTCAGTCAGACTCAAATCGACGTCAAACGTGCGCAAGTCCCGATGGTTAACACCCACGATCTGCGGGTGAAGAGGCGCCGCGCGCCGCCACTCGTCCACCGAATGGATC
The DNA here is from genome assembly GCA_021793015.1 of Bacillota bacterium. GTDB lineage: Bacteria > Bacillota > Bacilli > Alicyclobacillales > SLC66 > JAKADD01. Next base: position 1,243 of record JAJYTO010000145.1, on the reverse strand, counting down.
TCCACAAGGACCGCCATTCCCCAGTCTGTGGCCAGCGTGTACAGTTCCTGCAGCGACTCGTCGGACAATGCAGCCGCGATCAACAGGATGGCGTCCGCCCCCATGGCGCGCGCTTCCAGAACCTGCAGCCTGTCGATGATAAAGTCCTTGCGAAGTATCGGCAAGCGCGTCGCCGCGCGCACGGATTTCAAGATGTCAGACGATCCCTGAAAATAGGTCCGGTCCGTGAGCACCGACACAGCGTCCGCACCGGCCGCTTCGTACTGAATTGCAGTGGCCGTCGGATCGAACCGCGGCGCAATGACGCCTTTGGACGGCGACGCCTTCTTGATCTCCGCGATCAGGGCAACCGGACGCTTTCCCCGCAGCGCAGCCGCAAATGGCCTCACAGGCGGCCCCTCTGCCGCTTGTTCAAGCAACCTTGACAGTCCCTGTCCGCTGCGCAACAAGGTCACTTCCGCGCGTTTTGTGTCCAGGATGCGGTCCAGGATGCTCACCAAATGCCCGCGAGAAGCCCCCGACTTTAGTCGTGGGGAGGAAAGCGGGCTTCCGCCGTTAGGCGGAAATGGATTTGGACTCATAGCGCCATCCCTCCTGGTGTTGCAGAGTGCGACAGTATTTGTGCGAAATCCCTTGAGCGATTCGTTTTCCTCCTGCCGAAACATCAAACCGACCATTGGCTCGTATGAGCACTCGCCCTTTCCACCTACCTGCGTACTTGCCTCGGGGAACCGTCGCCACTACCAAATCCCCCGTCTGAAACCCAAAGTGTATCTTTCGACCTGTCCGATGCCGAATCGGGAATCCGTGTGCATTCGTACCACACATCTGACGGGTTCCTCGTCCTGTCGCGCTCCAGACTTGCGCATAGGCGGGCAACGCGGTGAATTGCTTCGGCGTGCTTTCGCCCACGCACAGGGCATCGTAGTAATGCTCCTTGGGCAGGTCGTGTTGCAAACGCTGATACTTTGTCCGTCCGCCAGTCCCCGCTTCCACCGGAAGCCCCGTGGCCTTTAGGCTTTCGTACAACCGCCACCGAGTGGCATTCATCATCGCCGCATCTTGCAGCGGTTTCCCGGCTTTCGCTTGGACATCTGGATAGCCATATTCCTCCGCCGTACGGTTGCCTTTTTCTTGGTTGCACTCGCGGCAGGCCAGTGTCAGATTCGATACGCGGTTACTGCCGTTGCGGCTTTTCGGGACAATGTGCTCGACTTCTAAAGGCACATCGGTCGCTCCGCAG
>JAJYTO010000144.1 GCA_021793015.1 Bacillota bacterium | reverse complement strand
TTGGCGACGGGAGTACTGGGCGATCCGTCGGGGCTGCTACTCGGAACACTGGAAAACGGGAGACCGGTATTTGTCGATCCGTTTCGACCAATGCAAGAATTGAATCAAGCTGGGACATGGGGACTGGTGGGCGGACTGGGTTCTGGCAAATCGGTACTTATGAAAAACGTTGCGGACATTGCCTTGCAATGGGGATCGATTGGCATGGTAATCTCCCCGAAGCTGGATGAATACGATGGGCTTTTGTCACGATGGAAACGCGATGCACTACACTTGCGCTTTGGCGCCGACGCGTTGCAATTCAATCCCTTTCTTCTCGGCAAGGATGCGCAAGAATCGCATCGGATCGCCAGCGGTTTTTTGTCGGTGCTGCTTTATGTCACGTCGCAGCGAAATGATCAGTATGTCAGCCTCGTGTTGAACAGCGCGCTGCATCGAATGTATCAAGGCAATCGTCAGAACATGGATGGCTTTTTGGCGGCGCTTGAACAAGAGTCAAAAACCGCTGTCACCGAGGAAGAGCGCAAGAGTGCTTACCTTATGGGTCGAACGCTTAACAACTACAGGGAGGATCGGGTCGGTCGCACTCTTTTTGGCGTATCCAACCAAGCACTCGTCAAATGGCCTGCGCTCACCGTCGCCTCCATCTACGGATTGAGCTTTCCGTCGCCAAACCTGCCGCCGTCGGAGTGGACGCCAGATCAGCGATTTGGCGTGGCGATTCTGTATCTGGTGGCGCAGTTGGGATTTCGACGATTATTGACTTTACCACCTGAACAAAAAAAAGTTCTCGTTGTTGACGAAGCATGGATGCTTCGAAGTGTGCCCGAAGGCAAAACGTTGCTCAATAGCATGTCGCTTATGGGCCGATCGATGAACCTCGTCTTAATGATGGCCATTCAAAATCCAGATGTCCTCTCGCCAGGCGAGGGCGAACAAAACGATGATCTTACCGCGAACCTCGGGTGGGTCTTTATCGGAAAACTTGACTCTGATGCGCAAATTCCGTATGCCCTGCGCCTGCTGCACCTCCCTGACGACGAAGACGTAAGAAAGATGTTTTCCGACTTTTCATCGGGTCGTGGATTTATGAGAGACCCATTGGGAAGGGTAGGGGTTGTCGATATCCATACGTACCCATGTACATTGTTGGACGACTACTTCGGGACAACACCGGGTAAGTGATTTGATTTTGGTCACCCGCCTCCCTTCTCTGTGAAGGGAGGTTTTTCTTTGTGAAGAATCGATACGAGAAGCGCGGCGATCACTTTGCCATCTTTGCGAACAGCCGCGGGATGCAGCATGAGATTCTGGTTGACGAAGAGGATTTTGAGGCGGTGGCGGCTTTTCCGGGGACATGGGGCGCCTACAAGGGCGGGAACACGTTTTACGCGCAAATCTGGATTCGCGATGCGAATGGCAAGTGGAAAAAAGTGCAGATGCACCGGGTGATTCTGAACCCGCCCGCCGATCTACAAGTCGATCACAAAAATCATAATGGTCTCGACAATCGGCGCGCGAATATCCGGATCGTCACACGGGGCGAGAACGGGCGCAACCGGATCGACAACGTGGAGTTCCAGTCCGAAGTGGACGGCGTGACGCGGCATTCCCGAAACAAGACATGGCGAGTGCAGATAAAGGTGAACGGCCGCGTGGAATATAGCGCCGGTTTCCGGGATCAGGCCAAGGCAGAAGAAGCCGCCCGTCGTTTCCGGGAGACGGGGGAACGCACCACGCACAAAGAACCCGCCAAGTTCCAATCGGGAATCAAAGGGATCACGTGGGATGCCAAGGCGCGTGCGTGGCAAGTGCATGCGCCGATGAACGGCAAGCAGATTTTTCTCGGCTACTTCGGCACCGTCTCCGAAGCACACGCCGCCCTCCTGATGTACCAAGAGACCGGGATGCGCGTTAAGCGTAACCGGAAGAATCGGTGTAGCGGCAGCATTTGCTCACGCAAGGGGTCCGCGTTATAATAACGAAAGAAACGAAACGGGGGTGATGTTTGTGTTTTATCCGTTCAATCCCAATCAGCCTGCCGATGCTGACTCGTTTGCGAATCGGCGCGAACATCTCGAACGTATTGATCAACGCATCGTGCCCAGTTTCCAGCGTCACAGTTCTGGCGTGCGCAATTTGGCGATTGTGGGACCGCCCGGAATCGGAAAAACCAGTCTAGCCAATCAATTGATTGTGCGGTGTGCGGCGGCAGACCCGCCCGTTTTGGTTGTTTATATCAGCGCCAGTCTTGGATATGGCTCCTTTTTCGCTTTCTGTCATGCACTGGTCACGGATGCCATTGCGCAGGTAGCTGCGAGAGAAGGAATTGGGAGTCGGGCGCGAGAAGAACTGCAGCGATGGAACTTTTCCCTGCGCTTGCCTGGATTTAGCGCCACGCGGTTGACGAGCACAGACCCCAGCCCCTCTAGTGCCTCGGAGCTGCTTCGGCAAGAGTTTTCGCGATTGTCGCGGGATTATTTGAAGCCCCACGGACTAGGCATGGCGCTCATTCTGGATGATGCGCACATGCTTTCTGTTATGGAACCTCACGCCATGCTCATCTTGCGCGCGGCCTTTCAGGACTTGCATTTGATGGGCGGACGCATTGGGCTGGTCATTACGGGTCCGGAAAGCTTTTTTGCGCAAATGCGAGCCAACGCCGAACCAGCCAGTCGGTTTTTTGAACACATCCGGCTGGAGCCTTTTGCGTTGAGTGATCTGGATGATGTGATTGATAGACCGTTGCAACGGGCGGGGATGTCCGAGCAATTTGTGGTTCGATCTGATGCTAGAACCTGGCTAATGGATAAAACAAGAGGTCACCCGTTTTTCGTTACGTTTATCTTGCAAGAATGGCTGGATTGGAGCCTTCGTATGGAAATCACGCAATTTGACACCGTCTGCGCAGAGGAGACATGGCCGCATGTGATGCGGCGTCTGTCGCAGGAACGATTTCTTGCTGATTGGGAAACGGCTTCGGAGCAAGAACGGGATGTCTTGTGTGACATCGTCGATGCCGAGTCGGGCCTGGCCGCATCACAGGCGCCGCACGGGAATGTCCTGAGACGACTGGTGGCAAAAAATCTGGTGGAACGAACGCGGCGAGGTGTTTACACCGTGTATCACCCTTTGTTTGGAGAATTCGTTTCGCATATTCGGCAGTGATACATGTCTGTGGTGGCATGACGCCGTTTTGTCCCCCAAACCCCCATGGTTAAGAAAACCAAAGGGGGTTATTTTATGCCAAGAACAGCACCGCAGGACAATCGCCCACGGGTTCCCTGTCGCATATGCACTCGTCCACTTCGCGCGCCACTCAGCGTCATGGCCGGCGTTGGTCCCACCTGTCTCAAGCGCCAGCGGAGTCAAATGCAGAATCTGACGAGCTCGCTGCAGCGCAGCGGCGTAATACGCGATCTGGTTCGCACGGGACGGATGAGCATGAATCAATTGGACGCTCTGGAAACGCGGGCGCGGTCTCAAAGTGCCTCAATGTTTAGTGGCGAAGCCACGGCTGAGGATCGCCGCCTGTTTTTTCAGGTGTACGGTATGAGCCATCAGGAAATGTCACTGCTGTCTGATGAAATCGTACGCACAGCGTACCAAGAACGGCGCCACGCCGTGCGTCCGACGCAAGAAACGGTATCGGTGCATGCGGGAACATCCGATATCAGTGTCGAGTGGGTCACGGGACATACGGCGATCACGCACTCGGAATCCGGTAACAGCTACGTGGTGACGCCCGAAACGTGCACGTGTCACGATTTTTTTTATCGGGTTCGTTCGCATCCCGAGCGATATCCAAATGGATGTCGTCATATGCAAGCGCTTCATTCGGCGCAAGAAAGCGTCGCGCAAGGACAACGTGATTGGGATCGCGAAATAGCGGAAATTGAGCAAGTCCTCATTGATTATCAGACAATGTCGCATGAACCAGGCGCTGCTTACGCGTGGAACGAAGCGTATCGTCGCGCCCGCGAACTTCACAACGCCATACCGCCGGGACATGAATCATTTGCTGCGGCGCAAGAGCTGATTGATAACTTCGGGCGGATGCGTCGGCCGTCTGATGCCTTGTTGGATGCATTGCCGCAGCAAGAACAGACGCCAGAAGCGTCGTCGCCATCGCCGGCTCAACCGCAGAATCCACCTCGGATCCGCCCGCTCTTTGCAACTGCGGATTTGACGGACGACGCGCAGCGTGAAGAGATCCTGAATACCTGGCGCGAGACGCGCGCTTTCGACGGTGTCTGGATGATGGATGATGACGCCGCATTCGAACGGTTGCTCGAAGAAGCGGAAAACGAGTGGGATCTGGTCACGGACGGTTCGGCGCTGGGCGGGACGGGTAACACGTTTGGCACCGAGTTTGAAATGGTGTTTAGAACGGGGTCAGATGCATCATCGGCGATTCGGGAATTGTACAGAGATGGCCTTTCGCAATCCGCAGAACAGGTCGGGTATCACGCGACACAGCGTTCGGGATTCTGGGTCCCATCTCGCGACGGCTCCTTGAGCGGGGGATACGGCGTGGAATTCGTATCGCCTGTCTTGCAGGATCGCCCGGAGGACTGGGAGCAAGTGGCGCACGTTCTAGAGGTGGCCAAGCGGCATGGCGCGGCGGTCAACAACACATGCGGTGCGCACACGAACATCGGAACCGGACCCATGGACTCGAGAACGTTCAACTGGCAGCGATTAGCCCGCGCCGGCATTGGCCATGAGTTAACGCTGTATCGCATCGGAGGAGCGAACAGCGATCAGTATCGCAGCGTCCGTCAGCCAGGAATCCATCGGGGCACGGGTTACGCATCACCGTTTGGAAGCGAAATTCAGATTGGCGAAAACACCGACGCCGTGACGGCTCGACGGCGAATCAGCAATAACAGTCGCTATACCCTGTTTAATTGCACGCATGACGGTCGGATCGAGATGCGCTATCCAAACGCCACGCTGGACACGCGCCAAGTACAAGCGCAGGTGATCGTCGCCAACGCGATGGTGCATCAAGCGTCCGTGATCAAACGGACTATGCCCCAGGATCGCACCACGCCCACATTAAGCGATTATGCGCATCACTATCGTTTGAGTAGACGGTCTGACGAGGCGGAAGAGCAAGCGTTCCGGCGCTTCCTGGACTACCTCGGCACTCCGCTTGAGCGGAAAGCGGCGGCGTGGCTGTGGAAACGCGGGCGTGCCATGTAATGGTATTGTCACCCGCCTCCTCTGTTTGTGAGAGGAGGTTTTTTTATGAAGAATTCTTGGGTGAAGTGCGATGGTTATATTGTCATCTTTGCGAACGGTGGTGGATTGCGACACGAGATTTTGGTGGACGAAGCGGATTTTGAGATTGTATCTGCGTTTTCGGGGACGTGGTACGCCCGCAAGGATCGGAACACGTTTTACGCATGGATCAATGATCGCGGTGCAGACGGCAAGTGGAAAATCGTGAAGATGCACCGGCTTTTGTTGGATCCCCCAGCCGATCGGCAGGTCGATCACAAATACCACAATGGTCTCGACAACCGGCGCGATAATATCCACATCGTGACGAATGGTGAGAATGCCCGCAACCAGATCAATAACGTAGAGTTTCAATCGGATGTGGATGGGGTGACATGGCGTACTCGGCACAACAAATGGCAGGCAAGGTGGAACGGACAGGCTTTGGGGGATTGGAATTTTGAAAAAGAAGCGATTAAGGCGGTTCGCGAGTATAGAGAAAACGGCAAAACCCCTGATTGCGTCAAGAAACACAACCCCGCTGTGCGTCAATCAAAAGAACGCGGGGTGGCATGGGACTCCAAAAATGGCAAGTGGTTGGCTCGGTGGAAGAAACAGTATCTTGGGTATTGGGTTTTTGAAGAAGACGCAATTAAAGCGGTTCGCGAATACAGGGCAACAGGCAAAATCCCGGAGCATATCAGAAGGTGCAAGCCGTTGGACCTAAACTGTTCCACACACGCAGCAAAGCTGGAGGTTGTTGGTATCAACATATAACGGGGGGGATTAGCCGATCCGCCAGCGCGTAAGATGGGAACAATGGGATGAACCATAACTTCCGCACACTAAAAAGGAGAAAAACAATGAGAAAATCCAAGACACCAGTTGTCGTACTACCTCCCGTTCCGGTTGCAGTCCCTAACGAAGAGGAATTTCAGAACGCCGGGCGGCGGTACGGCCGTGTTCGCATCGTTACGCTACAGCAAAAAAATGGCAAGACGTTCCAGTTCGACACTGACCTGCTCATCGGTGATATCCGAAAGATGTATCCGAAGCACGAAATTATAAGAAATGTGTTTTGTCAAAATGAAAAAGCGTCGAACAATCCGGACGAAGAAGAATAACGCTTTCTCGCGGTGCAGGAGAAGTGGGATGTGTCCCAGAGTATATTGACATTAGGAATATGAGATGTTATTCTAAAAACAACCGAACCACAAGGAGGCTGGAATACGGTGAAAATGAATTTTGACTATGATGAGAATTTGCGATTCGTTCCGGAAGGCGAGAATCCGACGCGAGATTTCGTGATTGTAGATGAACGCGGCCAGCGTTTTGAGAGTGATGACCCGCACTGTTTGTTTGACATCGTGTGTGAACGCAATTTCTTTGATTGCCGCGACTATCCAACCCTCGGTTTTATGCTCTTGAAACGCTTGAAGACGGAGGCGCTCAACCTGTCAATGCAGGGAGTCTACGCCCAGGTGTACGATGCAAACGGCCTGGTCTTTGATGCGATGGCGCCGACCGCCGAGTTTGAGAACCCGGCCGATCCCGTCACTCTTGACGGATGGGATGCGCACACGACGCTGATGTCGTTGATCCAGACCGGACAGTACAAGGTGTTTGAGAAGGTGCCGTGGCTTACGAGCAAACTGGGTCATTTGGGCTGCGAGGGCTGCGCGTTCTTCCAAGATGGCCTTTGCTCCAATTGGTGGAACATCAGGAGTCAGGGCACGAACTGGGAGAGCGCTTGTCCGTATGCCGCGACGGGGCGGTATCCCGACTATTTGGAGGCAACGCCGGAACGTTTGGTGGATCCGTCGTACAAGAACGCGTGGATCCCGATCAGCGAGCGTAAGGACGAAATGGACGGCGCGCGGCGCAACGCGACGGACAGCAAGCAATAACCAAAATCGAGTGGCGTTACGTATAGATGGGGGTGGAGTTCCGATGAAAAGTCAAACCGTGTGGGTCCATTTTGGACCTTATCATTTTGCGAGAATTCTTCGCAAAGAGGGCGACATCCTCTTCATCGTGGAAAAAGGGCTGAAATGGATCGTTCAACCTGTGGAGGATGATGGTTGTTATCGAACAACCGGTGAGCGGATTCACTAGGCTTCTACCGCACTTATCCTGATCAGTGCGGCCCACAAAACAAGAAAGGCGGGAGGCGTGATGCGAGTTTTCTGCTATGGGACACTGCGAAGAGGGTATCCCAACCACTGGGTCATCAAGCCGTTTGTGGCGTCCATCGAACTAGGCGTCATTCGAGGCACGATGCATGACGGCCCCGGGTTCCCGTATGTCGTACAGCACGGCAACGGACTGGTGCAGGGGGAGTGGGTGTCAATCCACCCTGGCAGTGAGTCTAAGGCGCTCTCCGCGATGGATTGTTTGGAGGGGTACCGCGGCGCGGGGCAGGACAATCACTACGACCGCGTGTTGACGCAGGACGCGCTGGAACCGAACATTGAGGGCTGGCTGTACGTGGCTGGACTGGGCCCGGATGTTCACAAACGCTATCCCGTCATCATCTCGGGCGACTGGGCGCAACGAGAAGCGTTGCCCTACTTTGCGTATGGCTCGTGCATGAACGAAGTGGATTTTCGGCGCACGTGTCCAACCGCCAAGAATATGGGCACGGCTAAATTGCCTGGCTATCAACGGCGTTTTAATGGGTACTCCGTAGCGCGGCGCGGCGGGATCACGAATATAGAACGCAAGAAAGGCGCTGCGGTGGAAGGTGTACTCTGGCAAATCAGGAACGAGAGGGAGCGTTTCTGTCTAGATGCTCGCGAAGGTGTTCCGCGGCTGTACTGCAAAACAGCGGTGCGCATTTCCCTGCCAACGCGTCAGTACGGAGAAGGGCGATGGATCATGGCGTTCACGTACCAACTGCGCAATCCTTTTTTTACCGATTGGCAACCGTCGCTGGCATATCTTAAATTGCTGGTCAACACTCCAATTTCGGATACTGCCCTTCGGAACATCGTTATACGTGCGATTCGAGCAAGACCGCAGGAAAACCTATCGCGCGCGTATTGACAACAAGAAAGTTCAGAGTTATACTAAAAACATGTAAAAGGGGTAGTTTCAGCAACGGAAAACCTCATCATGTTTGACCTTCTTTGATCTTCATGGTAAACATTGAGCATGAAAGCATCCATTGGTGAAGCATCTCGTATTCTGGGAGTCGCGCAGGTCACGCTCCGGCGCTGGGAACGTGAGGGCAAACTGCACCCGGAACGGACAGAGGGCGGACAGCGCCGCTATGATTTGGATCAATTGATCGGGCAAAAAGCCGCGGGAAATGGTTGTGAGCGTATCACCATCGCGTATGCCCGGGTATCGTCGCATGATCAAAAAGAAGACTTGGCCCGACAAGCGCAGGCTCTCTCCGATTTCTGCACTTGTCACGGGTGGATTCACGAGGTAATTCGGGATCTTGGGTCTGGCATGAACTATCACAAGAAAGGACTCCGGATGCTTCTGAACCGCATCACGGCGGGTGAGGTGGAGCGGTTGGTCATTACGCACAAGGATCGGTTGCTGCGCTTTGGAGCCGAATTGGTGTTTGCGTTGTGTGAGCAATTCCATACTGAAGTGATCATTATCAATCATTCCGGCGAGATCAGCTACGAAGAGGAACTGACCCAGGATGTACTGGAGATCATCACCGTATTTTCAGCCCGATTGTACGGATCGCGCAGTCACAAGAACAAGCGTCTGATTGAGCAGATGAAGGAAGCCGCAAGGGAGGGGTAGGCATGAAACGCACGGTCAAACGGATCGCACGAATACTCAACCGGAGAAAAGAACGGGCGTTACGCGCTTTGACCGATGCCTACGCCCGACAAAAGGACGCCTATCTGGTGGAACTGGCGAAAGCGAAGAACTGGCGGCTGTGGGAAGCGGATGAGAAAGAGCAACGGGCTTTCCGCATCCAACACAGCCTCCGTATTCTCCCGGTTCACTGCGATGATCAGTGCCTGTTTGATGTGATCGACACGCTCAAACGCTGGGTTGAGAGCGCCCGCGTGTTGGATCGTTGGAATGCGGCTGTGTATCAAAAGAGTTTCGATAAGGAAACGAAAATACAGCGGTATCGCGTACTGAAATCCTATGGCCGGATGGCGGATGTTCTTCTGGGGAAAACGCGCGATCCGTTTTTGTTTCACCTGCTCTCCCGTTCCTTGGCGCAAGCACCGCGAGTCAAACAGGCTCGAAGCGCAGCGTTGGACGATACGCTTTATACCGTCTACGACCATAAGGGCCGGCAATATATTAAAATTGCCAGTCTGAAGAAGCGCGAAAGAGTCATCCTTCCGCTCCTTGGTTCTGGTCGAATCTCCGGGAATATCCGCTTGGTTCATGCCGATGATCATTGGGAGATTCACACCACGTTTGATGTCAAAGTCGCTGAAACTCCCGCACAAGAACGGGTTGTCGGCTTGGATGCAGGAAT
>JAJYTO010000143.1 GCA_021793015.1 Bacillota bacterium | reverse complement strand
TCCGATCTTGTCTCCTCCCCGAGTGGGCCTGGCATCCGTGAAAGACTTCGCGGCGCCTTGTTCATCCCCTGATGGCGCCGCGCAGCAGCGCGGGGTCCAGCCCGGATCAGAGCAGGCCCGTCTCGCGGCGTCATGGCCGCCCCGGTCAAGGTGAACATTCGTGCAACGCCGACCACGGAAGACGCCGATCATGCGCAATCAGTCGAACCGATCCGATTGCCAGATCCGTTCCACCCACTCCTGCCAATCCGTCTTGCCGTCGATCATGCGGCCAAACGAATATCCCACCGTGATGAAGACCGCCAACAACAACGTGGGAAAGAAACCGACTGTGAGAATGAGCAGCCAGCACAGCACCGCCAGCGCCACCCCGATATAGCGCTTTGGCAACAAGATTAACTTGCGCAGGACAGTCAGAAACTTATCCAACGGCCAAAGCCTCCCTTCTGATTTATCGGGTCGGTTCCTGGGATGCTATCCCGGCCACATGAACGTGCACAGCGGACACCGCCAGGGATGTGGAACCCCGGATCACCTCGCTGACTACCTGTTGCAATTGCTCGCTCATGGCGTTCAGATCCGCACTGGGAGCCGCGCGCACGCTCAGGTAGACAACCAAACCGGCGGGATCTTCCTGAATATGGGTCTGCAAACGCTCGACACCCCGCACCTGCATGGCCGCACGCCGCGCAAGCTCCCTTACGGTGCCGTGCGCAATGCGAATCTCCCCGACGCCAGTATCCCGAACAAATGCGTGCGTTGATCGCAGGATCAGCGGAAACGCCAGAAACCGCACCGCTATGGCGAGCACCACGACAAGATATACCGCCACGCCAACTCCCTCCGTGACGATGAACTGGGTCGCGGCCACGGCAGGTTCCACGGCGGCAAGCAACAGAACGACCCAAATTGCGCCAAGAAACACCAGAAGAGCAAACGCGCGCAACAACACTCGGTTTCCGACTGACACCCCTAAACCTCCTCACAAAAATCGCCCCCGGCGCTTGGATACGGGCAAGAACCCGGGGGATAGCGTGATCTGACCCGCATGATTCACGTCTGTCCGCGCGCACACGGTGCACGGATATCTGAGTCAAGCGAGACGCCAATCATGGGAGAGGACAGACGCGGCTATGCCGGATCACTGACGGGCCTTGTCCTTGGCTTCGTCCTGCTCGTCAGACCGGAATGCAATCCCAAGCACGTTGACGTTAACGGCCGTCACTTCAAGTCCCGTCATCCCTTCAATCGCCCGTTTGACGCCATCCTGAATCTCCGCGGCAACCTCGGGAATCCGGTATCCGTATTCCGCAATGATGGACAGGTCGATGGAACATTGACGCTCATCCGGCGACACGTCAATCTTTACGCCCTTCGCGAGGTTCTTGCGGCCCAAACGCTCTGTGATACCGCCCACGACGCCGCCGCTCATGTCGGCGACCCCTCTGACATCGGTCGCCGCCAGACCTGCGATGACGGCGATGACCTCATTCGCGATCTGGGTTGTGCCCATGTCTCCAGATCCCACTTCGGCCTGCAACGCTCCGCTTCCCGCCATACCCGATTCCTCCTCTGGTCAGTTCATCACTGTGCCTTGTCATCATCTTAGCAGATATTGTGGTCAAACCGTATTGAATTCAAGAAACCTGGTGTTGACATCGCCAGCAACAAACGATGGATGTTCCAACAGCCGTTCATGAAAAGGAATCGTTGTCTTGATCCCGGCGATTTGAAACTCGCCGAGCGCGCGTTTCATACGGTCGATCGCCTCCTGGCGCGTGGGCGCCCATACGATCAGTTTGGCGATCATGGAGTCGTAAAAGGGGGATACCGTGCTGCCGTGATAGGCTGCACTGTCCACGCGGACGCCGAAGCCTCCCGGCGGCAGGTACGCCGTAATGAGTCCAGGACAAGGCATAAACTGTTTGTCCGTGTCCTCCGCATTGATCCTGCATTCAATTGCATGACCGCGCCGCTCCACATCCGTCTGCGCATAGGACAGCGGATACCCCGCCGCGATCCTGATCTGTTCATGGACGAGATCAATCCCTGTGACAAGTTCCGTAACAGGATGCTCCACCTGAAGGCGCGTATTCATCTCCATAAAATAAAATGAAGTTCCATCCTCATCAAGCAGAAATTCGACTGTTCCGGCGCCTTCGTATTGCACTGCGAGCGCCGCAGCCACAGCGGCCTCCCCCATCTTCGCCCGCGTCGCAGGAGAGAGGGCCGGGGAAGGCGACTCTTCCAGGAGCTTCTGCAACCGCCTTTGCACAGAACAGTCGCGTTCGCCGAGGTGAATCGCGTGACCGTGCTGGTCCGCCAGCACCTGAATCTCCACATGCCTCGGTTTGACCAGATATTTTTCCAGATAGACACCGTTATTGCCAAACGCCGAGCCCGCTTCGGATTGCGCGATCGTGAGTGCGGCCATCAGTTCATCCTGTGAATGCACGACGCGAATCCCTTTCCCGCCGCCGCCTGCGGTCGCCTTGATGATAACGGGAAACCCGATGGTCTCCGCCGTCTCCGCCGCCTCCCGCGCACTCTGGACAAGTCCGACTGATCCGGGAACCGTAGGGACCCCCGCGAGTTTCATGGTCGCCTTTGCCGTGGATTTATCGCCCATCTTTTCGATAGCATCGGCAGACGGCCCGATAAACTTGACGCCGACCGCCTGACACACTTCTGCAAAATCGCTGTTTTCCGACAGGAAACCGTAGCCGGGGTGAATGGCGTCCGCACCGACGGATGTCGCCACCGACATGATGTTCGCGATGTTCAGGTAACTCTGCTTGCTCGCAGTCGGTCCCACGCAATACGCTTCATCGGACAACTGTACATGCAAAGCGTCGCGATCCGCTTCGGAATACACAGCGACAGTCGCAATGCCCAGTTCGCGGCACGCCCTGATGATCCTGACCGCGATTTCTCCCCGGTTCGCCACCAGTATCTTTTTGAACATGGAAACCTCCGTCACGCCAGTTTGACCCGGAACAACGGTTGGCCATACTCGACCAGTTGTCCGTTTTCCGCAAGCACTTCAACAATCTCCCCGCGCACATCCGCTTCGATCTCATTCATGAGCTTCATGGCTTCCACAATGCACACCACTGTCTTTTCCGTCACCTTGGCGCCCACCTCGACGTACGCAGGCGCCGTCGGCGCGGGCGCCCGATAGAAGGTCCCCACCATGGGCGATTTCACCACTGCGCTGGACGAGTCTGCGGGCGCGGCCGCACCTGTTTCCTCCACTGCTTGCGCGGGCGTCCCGTGAACCGCCGCCGTCGCGGCAATCGGCGCAGCAGACTCGCCCGTCGCCGCGTGTGCGCGTGCCCCATCAGCGACAACATGCGGCGGCGCGTCCGCCTTCTTGATCAAAAGTTTTAGCTCATCTGTTTCAATATGTAATTCGTGAATGTTCGTTTCATTAACCAGCCGGATGAACTCGCGAATGTCGCTGACCTTCAACAACAACGACCACTCCTTATGTGCACGATATAACTGTTAGCCAGTATAGCACAATTAAGGACAGGCCGCGCACTTCGGAGAGCGGCGCACAGACCGACGCGACGGTCCAGAGCCCTGCCGCGGCGGCGCCAACCTGAACGATTCATCGGCTCGGCTCCGGCCGCGGCGGACTGGACTGGCTTTCTGTTCGCCGTGGAACAGGTATACGCTGCCCATCCATTTCGACGCATTTGGAAGGACTCTCAAAGGTCAAACACTCTGACACGCAGCCTCTGACTCACGGATCCCGAGCGGCTTGCTACCAGTCTGCGGCTCACTTCCGGCCTGCGGCTCACTTCCGGCCTGCGGCTTGCTCCTGGCCCGCTACTCGCTTCCGACCCGCGATTCGCTTCCGACCCGCTACTCGCTTCCGGCCCCCGACTCGTTTCCGGCCTGCGGCTCACCTCACGCGTGCGGACTGACCGTAACCTGGTTCGACGGGATGCCCAGCGTTTGAGCCACCAGGTTGATCACCTTGACCGCTGCCGTTGGACTGAGCGACTGCGTCTCGACCCACACATGCACCTGATTTTTCGGGTTAAACACGACCAGCGAATCAGGATATTGTCCGACCAGCAGATCGTGAATGCGGCTGGCCTGTTCCGCCTGGGTCTGAATGGCCGTCAATTCGGTGTACGCATGGGATGCAACCTGTTGACTGACCTTTGGATTGGTGAGCGTCTGTTGCAGGGTCTGGATCACCTTCGACTGCGCCTGCGACTGGTCCAGACTCGCCTGCACAAACCAGTCGCTCGGACTTTGACCTGACAGAATGCTGTTCGCAGACGTTGTCACAGTACCGGTAGATTTGCCGTTTCCTTTTCCCGAAATGCTCGCGGGCACGGTGGCGCCCGCTCCGCCGACCGTCGTGACGCCATGGCCGCCGCCCTGCGCCGTGTTGGTGTTGGGCGCGGGCGGCGTCCCCAGCGTGTAGTAGCCGATCAACATCAGTGAAAAGACCATCATGGTGGATAGCCAAACCGTTTGCCGTTTCACCATTTGCTCCTTCATCTCCCTCATCATTCTATACTGCCCATACTGCGAGTCTGCCGTCGCTGTGAACCTACTTGCGCGGCAGCACGGTGATCTCGTAACTGGGAATGCCGAGTACGTCCTGGACGGCGTTGACGATCTCCGATTTCATCAAGATGACATCACGGGCGTGGGCCACAACCAACACACCGGTGACTTTTGGCAGCTCCTGCTGAATCACGAGCGGCGTCTGCCCTCCATTTGAACCCTGTATGGTCACAGTCTGACTCTGAGTGGAAGTGGTCGTCGTCGTTGACGAGTTTCCCCCGCCTTGCTGCACCGTCGATTGTCTGGAAGACTGTACGTTTTGTCCATACTGCGCAATCGGCGTCGAATTGACTGTGACCATCACGAGCGCGTCGCTGATCCCACTGATCTGGTCGATCATGCCCTCCAGTTCGTGGTCGTAAAATGTCTCGTAGCCGATCGCTGAACGCAGGAGCGTATCCGCAGCTGCGGCGCTTCCCCCAGCGGCGCTCGCATTTCCCGCCTGCGCCGGGGAAACGACCGGCGTGGCGCCGGAACTTCCCGGAGTCTGGCCGGGGTTTCCGCCTCCGCCGCTGGCGCCAAACAACAACAGCAGGATGCCAATGGCAGTGATCGCGAGCAGCCACTTGTTGGCCATCAGTTTCTTGATTGCCTCATTGATCCCATGTCACCTCCCCCTTTCGTGTCAGGTTTGCCCTCCGGCATAGATCACCCGCACAGCCCCCGGCGCAAGCCCCAACGATTCTGCCACCTGCGCCTGCACGGCCGCTGCCGTGGCCGGTTTGACGGCGCCGATGACGACAGTCACGGCGGTGACAAGCGGCGCGCCATCCGTCCCTTGGGACGTTGTCACCAGCACATTCTGGACATTCACGCCCTGCAACTGCAGGATCTCCTGTCGCAGCGTGGCGGCGAGATCCGTCTGAAACGCTCCCCGCGTTCCGGCGCCAGACGCCGCGCCGCCGCCGATGAACTGCGCTGACTGAAAGACGGGCCCCGTCAGTCTTGCCGCCGCCGCTTCCAGATTAAAATGGGTGGCAACCAGCACCCTGAGCGGATCAAGCATCGTCAGCATCACCACCAGGCCAAGCACCGTGCGCACGTACTTCTGCATCGTGTTGCTGGGCAAAGCGAGGTCGAGAAACACGGCGAGCAGAATGACGACGACCAGGTGACGAAGCCACTCCGACAGTGCGCCTATCACGCCCTCACCTCACGAACGCGGTCAAATTTGTCGTGGACACCGCGATCACCATCGAGAAGAAGAACATCAGACCGACTGCAGCCAGTGCGGCGAACACCAGCGCAAGACTCTTTCCGACCGTCGCGAGGCTGGTGATCACCGGGGAATCGCCGAGCGGCTGCAGCACCGCCGCAGAACCGCTGTACACGACGGACAGAGCCAGGATCTTGAGCGCCGGGAACGCACAGATCAGCAACAGCACGACAGCACTCGCCACGCCTGTCGCATTTTTGACGATCAACGACGCGCCTGCGATCGATTCCGAAGCGTCCGACAGGGCCTTCCCGATGACCGGAACAAACGTGCTGGCCACAAACTTCGCGCTGCGCAGTGTGACTCCATCGGCGATGCTGGCGAGCGATCCCTGCACGGACATGATGCCAAGAAAGGCGCTCATCCCGATTCCCAAAATCGCCAGCGTTACACTGCGAATGAAACCAGCCAGTTCCGTGACCCGGTAGCGGCCTGAAATAGCGCTCACAATGGTCAGTACAGCGGAGAAGAAGATCATTGGAAACACCCAACTGTGCACCACGAGCCCCATTGCGTTTACGATAAACACAATCAGCGGATGAAACGCGGCTGCCGATGTCAGACCGCCTGATGCGGTGATGAGCGCCAGCACAACCGGCAGGGAACCGAACATGACCGCCGTCATGGTGTCGATCGCCCCGCCCGCATATTGCGTCGCCTCTCGAAACGACGATACCGCAAGCACAATCAACACGAGATGGACGACCCAAAAGGCAACCTTGCTCACCAACTGTGAGGAAAATGCTGTCTGCACCGTTTCCAGAATCGCCGCCAGCACAGTCAAAATAATGATGACGCCGAGCAGCCGCGCATTCCCCCACAGAACGTTCAGAAAGTAGCGGACCAGCCCCTGTGCGAGTTTGTCAATCGAAAGGCCCTGATTGCCGGGAAAAAATGCGGGCACAAACTGTCCTTCAGGACTCGCCGGCACGTAGCCGCCATAGGTGGCGTCGAGATTGCTCCAGGCTTTCTCGATGGCATTTCCCGAGATCGCCTGATACTGCGATGTTTCCCGTTGCAGCGGCGATTGCGCGACGAGAACTGAGCTGGATCCGCCGGCTCCTGTCCCGGTCGTTGCTCCTGTCCCGGTCACTGTCCCAGACATTGACCCGGTCGTTGCTCCCGTTCCGGTCACTGTCCCAGTCCCGCCTATTCCGGCTCCCGCTCCTGTGCCGCCGCCTGACGCGGAGGTTGTCGCTCCTCCCGGCAATCCTCCGGACACTGGCGGCGGTTCCCCTGATACGCCCGGCCCCATGCCGCTCGCATACGCGACGGGCACACTGTGCAAACAGGCCACGACAAACAGCACAGCCAACAATCGCCGTACCTCGGTGACGCGAAACCGCTGCAATCTGCCGCGCGCCATAACCACTCCTCCTACCCCGGAAAATAAGACGGTCCCTGCCGGTCGGAGTCATATATTGCACCCCTGCTCAAACAGCGCTTCGCACAACTCGCGACGGACGCAATATATGACTCCTCCCTGAGCGGGCACTGTGTACGCGAAGGACACCGGCGACGCCATTTTCATCCTGCTGATGGCGCCGCGAAGCGCGCCAATCTTACGGAAGCAAATGGGTTACCGTTTCTACAACAGCCGTTACGATTGGCACCGCAAGCACCAGGATCGCCAGCTTGCCCACGAGTTCTATCTTGCTCGCGATGGAGGCGACGCCAGCGTCACGGGCAATCTCCGCGCCAAACTCCGCAATGTACGCGATGCCGATGATCTTCATAATTGTGGCAAAAAAGAGCACGTTCACATCGGCCAATGCGGCCAGTCTTTCGATCGGAACAAGAATCCCTGTGACCCGCTGCAGCGCGATCAGGAAGAGCACCGCGGAAATCAGCAGAGTCAGCAAAAAGGACACTTGCGGCGCGAGTTCGCGAACAGTTGTCAGAAGCAGCGCCCCGACGATTCCAAACAAAACGATTTGCAGGATGTCCATAGCCGCGCCTTTATTGATTTGCAAAGACATTTTGGATTTGTACGAAAAGATGGCTGATATTTGACACCACCACCGCCGCCACAAGAACAAGCGCGCTGATGGTTACGAGCGTTGCAATCTCATCCCGGCCCGACTGTTTGAGCAGACTGGACAACACAGCTGCGGCGATACCCACGACAGCGATTTGAAATAACACGTGCAACTCAAGACTCATCGGCGAGTCCCCCTTGGACTAAATCAGCATTATGACGATGAGCAGACCCGCCAAAACACCCAGTGTCTGATAGACCCGTTCATAACGCCCCCGCTCCTCAGCCGCCTCACGCTCACGATCTGCCAGCAGGGAGAGCGCCGCATCCAGATACGCGATCTGCTCTGTCGCTCCGACTGTGCCGAGCGAATATCCGAGCGTCGTAAGGATCTCGCGATCCTGCGTCCGCAGAGCGGTGTTAGGAACATGCTCTCCGAGGGCAGCGGTCCACGCCGTTTGAGCCGTCATGCCAGGTTGCCGCAGAAGTGTCGCCGCCGTTTCAAACAGATCGGAGAGCGCGCGCCCTTCTCTTCCCTGGCCGCTTGCACGCGCGAACGCGTCCGCCAGGGGCAGTCGATGATACGCGATGTCCGTACGCAGCGTACGCAGAAGGGTGGTCAACTCTCTGAGATCCCGCGGCCGCTGACTGTATCCGCTCGCGATCAGGCGCCCCCATACGGTCGAAGCGGCCATCACGGCTCCCGCGCCGCCGATCTGCAACCATGTCAATGCCACGCGGTTGTCACCTCGCGCAATTGCCCATCGTACACGCGTTCAATCGTCCCTGGTCCGTGTTTTCGGCTTACGAACAGAATGCGCTCGATCGCCCCTGCGCCGAGCAGGTCTCGCACAGCCCCCCGGGACCGCAGATCGCCCACGGTCCGCGCGTGGAGCGTTCCGATAAAGCACACTCCGGCGAGCGCCACATCGGCGATCGCCTGTACATCGGCCGCGCTGCCAATCTCGTCAGTCATCAACACCTGCGGCGCCATGGATCTCAGCATCAGATACATGCCCGCCTGCTTGGGGCAACCGTCCAGGACATCCGTCAATAGACCGACGTCAAATTGAGGCGCCCCTTTGTAGCAACCCGCGATCTCCGAACGCTCATCCACAATGGCGACGCGCAGCGGTTCCAAGTGCGCAGAGAGTTCCCCATTGCCAAGCAGGCGGGCCAGATCGCGCAGCAGCGTTGTCTTCCCGGAGAGCGGCGGTCCGGCAATGAGGGTCGGCAGCAGACGACGGCGCTCTTCCACGATGTGGGCGCCAAGGCGCAGAGCGCTTCCGATGATTTGCCGCGCCAGGCGGATGTTGACCGAACCGACGTCTCGAATGCTTCCGACGCGATCCTGTTCGTCGACCACAACTCGACCGGCCACGCCTACGCGATGGCCGCCTGCCAGGGTCACATAGCCGCGCCGCAGTTCCTGTTCGACAGCGTATACGGAAGATCCCGTGACAGTCGCCATGACGTGGCGCAGATGGTCAGAGGTGACGATCAGATCCCTGGCGACGCCCACGCCGACCAGTTCCAGCGGACGGTGAAGGCGCATGCGGATCTCCTCCAGGCCACTCTGTTGCGCAGGCGTGAGCCGATGGACGATCAGCGCCACATCGCGGGGGAGCAGGTCGATCACAGCGCCCGGCAGTATGTTTGTCGTAGTCATCGCTGCGCTCACCACCCGTTCGCCTGTCGCCATGCTTGTTCGATCAGTTAGATGTATATGGGACGAGGTGAGCATTTATACCATTTGCAAATGGTAGACAAGAGACGCGGGCGATTCAGCGATCAGGCAAATAGCCCGCACGCAGCGGGTGTGCGGGGGATACCATAGAGAGAGGCTGAATTGCGGCGCTCGCGGGAAAGATTGCAGCGCTCGCGAGAGGAATAGTGACCTGAAGGAA
>JAJYTO010000004.1 GCA_021793015.1 Bacillota bacterium | reverse complement strand
CGTGTACAGCGCCCGCAGGGCATCTTCGTAGTGAGGGAAATCACCAGCCATGGCTGTCATAAAACGATAGGTGGCTTCCTGCGCTTCTCGCATTGTGTTTTGCTTCTCACGAACATGTCGCGCTTCATCAATGATCTTGCGTAAAGTGACGGAAGCCCCTCCAGGCTGACTCTTGAGCCACTCCCAATGCCTCGGCAGCAATGTGACCTCTCCCGGTACAACGCCGAGCTTAGGTCGACCGACACGAGGCGGCGAGCCCGCTTGATCCATCGCGGAACCGGTATCTGGATGTCGTGACAACCGTTTCAACACCGCATCCTTCGTTCCACGAAAATCAATTTCTATTTGCTGGCTCGTAGTGTCATCGAATATGAGTATTGGCGAAAGATGGGGATCATCGAAGGCATCTTTCACCATTGAAACAACGTGCGCTAAGGTACCGGAAGCGATCGCTCGTTCACCGAGAAAAGCCGTGCAGGCGATCTCCGTCAAGTCGCTTGGCATGATAGCCCCCCTTCGTAAAACCACACCAGTTATTTTACCCGGATAAAAATGAAAAATAAATATTACCCGGATAAAATGTGTTTTGGACATGATTTTGTCATGACGCGTGAAAGACTGGATCGTGATGCCCATCCTTTTTTCCATGTCCAAGGTGTCAGTATGCGATGTCTGCATGTCCACGTTCCCGAGATCAGTCGTTACTCATGAAGGACTTTTGCATCATACCTCACGGCTCATCCTGTTCAGTTCCCACGCATAGCGTGCGGCTCAATATTTGAGTCATCCCTCGACAAACTCATCAATAATAAGAGATCACGCGCAATATGGTACGGATCTTTAACGGGCAAAGCCACAATTTTATCTTGGGGCAAGCCTTGGCGATCCCTCTTTTGCAGCCATTCCCCCAGCGTCTCATTAGGATTGGGGAAAGTAGTAAACGTGTACTGATGAATTTGCTCCGCCATTGCACGACATTCCTGATCCTGCGTCAGACTCCATCCCAAGTAAGCCGCATACAGAAACTCTGTGTGCACCCACCATAACTTCATGTCCCATGTATCCAGAACTTGATCTTCGTAGGAAGTTCCCATCATCCTGCCGTTAGGTGCTCCTCCACGTAACCCCACAAACCGAAATAGTCCTCCAAACTGATCGTCCCATGCAAGACGAAATGTCTGCTTCAACGCTGCCAAGCAGCGATCGATTAAATCCCAATCGGACAAATCACGTGCAAACTCCATCATCATCCACAGTGTCTCGGCTGTATGTCCCGGAGCTATATGTTCGCAAAGGAGTGTCCCCTCCCACCCTTCCTTCGGAAAGGGTGGCTTTACCGTGTGTTCTCGAAGAACCTTAGCCTCCACATCGTACTGAAGCCAGAGGGAATTAATATGAGTTTGACTGTGACTCATGGCGGTCTCAGTGCGTGGATCGCCTTTTTCCTTAAACACTCTGTATAGTTCGTAACTGAGATTGAGTAGAATCATGGGTATTCCATGAACGGTCAATTCAGACGGCACGGTGTATGGCTCAGTCACTATATCGCCAGTCTCTGCCCTATCCAAAACGGATAGATAGAGATCCCATGCTCGGTTCAATAATTCCAGATCCCCTGTCACACTCGCATATTCTGTAAACCCCAGGCATACAAAACAGTCCGCATACATACTGGCATCCAGTCTTTCTTGATTACCAACTAATTTGGGAACACCTTGATTGGACAATACGAACGCACAATGGCCATTGTCCAAAAACACATGAGAAAACAAGAAGGATGCCGTCTTTTCGGCCACCTCTAGAAATAAATCCATATCCACATCCAGTTCCCCGGCCCTAGCTATTCTGACAAGGCGTGATGCGAGCCACAGGAACCGTCCCTGCGACCAGGTATACTTGTCGCGGCTGATCAGTGTGGCCCCATCCATGCTGAAACAGGTGTAAACGCCGCCGTTTTCTAGGTCCAATGCATTTTTCGTCCAAAACGGAAGAATTACCTTTTCCAGATGCTCCTTGTAAAACAATACGGGCGGCGTCAACCCCATTTGTAACACACTCCCTCTGCATCTACTCCAGTGCGGGAACGTCTGGTTTCCTGTCCAAATAAGCAACGGTTTGAGGGATTCCCCTGACATAATAATCTTCCATGGTTTCTTTCCCATACAAGTCCAATCCCGGAGGACCCTGATGCGCTGTGACAACTAACGGGTCATACCCTAGAGTCGGGCGGTTCAGGTATTCCCAATCAGTCAACAATCCGTTAAGCGACTTTGCGATGTCTTGATGAGTGGACCATACATCGGTCTGTTCATAAATATCCACCTGGCGATCAAAGAGTTGCTGCGGCGGATAGCGCCACTCACCACTGTGCAATGTTCGAATTAACTTCCACTGATCCGTGACGACCGCACGCTGGGCGGTGTATAGACCATGTCCGATCACAAGGTGTGAACGGCCCGCAAATGCCTTTTCATCGATGAAAGGCCACAATGATTCGCTATCCCATTCCGCAGGTTTTGAAATCTGGAATGCCTCGCACACTGTGGCCGCAATATCGAACTGATAGACTAAAGCAGGACATGCACGCCCTGCGCCTGCGCTGTGTGGAAATTTCACAATAAGCGGGATGTGGTTGACCGTGTCCATGACACTCCAATGCTCCACATAGACTCCATGCTCCCCTAACCCCTCACCGTGATCAGCTGCGATTATGATCATGGTCTCATCAAGAATTCCCTTTCGTTCCAACGCAGTAAGCAACTGTCCCACATGATAGTCCACATATCGTATCTCGGCATCGTACTCATTGACCATCGCCGCATACTTGTCATAGGAATCGACGCCCATCATGCTGGCGGAGTGCCAAAAGCGATCCTGCTGATGGCCCTCGATTGCTTTATCATCAGGAAAGGAGGGCAAATCATATTCTCCCATGGCCTTTACTAAGGATAGGGGAGCATCATATATCGCATGAGGATCCCAGTATTGCACATAGAGGAAGAAGTCGTCTTGAGCATTTTCCTCAATCCACGGAAGGACCTGCTCATTCATCTTCCAAGCGGGGGTTTGCTGAAAGCGCCATCCCTTTGGATCGTGAAACTCCTCCCATTCCATGTAAAACCACGGAGAAGGGTGCCTCCCGAATGTTGAAAATGCTGTGGTCCGCACCCCATTTTCTCTGAGTAACGCAGGTATCGTGCGGGTTTTCAGCGGCATTGCCAGTCCATCACTGCCATGCGTAACGATTCCATTCTTGATTCCGAAAGTCCCGCTGATCATCGCCGCTCGTGAAGGCATGCAAGGGCTGTCTGAAGTGAAACACTGTGTAAATCGCACGCTTTGCGCAGCTAACCGGTCAATGTTTGGAGATGTGGACCTTTGGTACCCATAGCAATGCAGGTGATCCGGTCTGAGACTGTCAATGTCTATATAAATCACTTTCATTGGTTCCACTCCTAAGAAAAATGGATGAGTGCATAGGCCGACATGATATCGGCCTAATTGCATACCGATTTACAGTTTGAGTTTACTGGCCTGCAATACGAGATTCGGCAACGAATAGGAAGAATACGCGGGCGCTTTGGGCAAAGCCTTCATGGCCACAAACGTTGACCCGAGCGTATTGAACCACTTCGCAACATCGCCTGACGTGTAATACTTGATCAGGGTCGACTCTGTTGGAAAGATGGAGTCTTTGACCGATTGTGCAAGCAAATTATCCGGGACACCAGTCATTTTGGAGGTCCATGAAACCGCCTGCGACATGTGCGACGATTTGTAATTAACTGCCTGCAACATGGCCCAGGTAAACTTGGACAGCGTCGGAACACCAGTCTTCGCAAAAGAGTTTGATGCGGTCCAAATACCTGGAAGAGACACCTGTGGATAGAACATCCTGTCACTCGCCAACAATTTAGAACCAGGTGATTTATGCAATACCACTTGAAGATTCGGATCCCATCCCGCCATAATCGGAGCTCTCCCTGAGAGAAAGGCGGGGACCTCAGAAGAAGGACTCGTATTCACCAAGTGAACATCATTCAAGGTTAGGCCGGCCTTCTTCAGAGCCTCGTACAAAATGATCTCCGCGGTTGTTCCCATAGGAAGCAGGATGCTTTTCCCTTTTAATTGGGCCAGTGTATGCACACCTGATGTCTTGGACACGACGACGCCATCCCCAAGCCCTATGCTGTCGATAAAGAAGATCTTTGCTAACCCCTTCATGGGCAAGAACGCGGCCCCAGAGCCAATGTAGGCGATATTTACGGTGCCGGATGCCATCGCGTCCAGCTCTGCCGGACCGGTTTGAAAGAGATCCAGGTGTACGTTAAGTCCAGCCTTCTTGAAGTACCCCATCTGTTCTGCTACCGCCAAGGTGCTCGCCCCGCCCATATTGGCCATATACGCGACGGTAATTGTTGTCGGTTGACTACTGCTTGCGGCCATTGCGGTGGGAACGGACGTCCCAACTGCTAGTAGTGTAAGTGCTCCCGCAGACAACATGGAAACAATTTTCTTTGCGTGCAATTTCACGTTCAAAACCCCCTGGTTTTTTTTAAAATCACGACAACCGTGCTATATCACCTCCTTAATTCTCATGAATCGATTCCTCATCGACACGTTGCGCGTGCAGTCTATTCCAAATGTCATTCTTATAGACAAGCAACTCGGGACCGAATCGGACAGTATGGTCCCGTACTAACGGTAGTTGCACGTCCACTTCCGCCTTGACCCTTCCGGGTCTTGCCGCCATTACGATCACTCGTTGCGCGAGAAATACAGCTTCCTCTACGTCGTGAGTGATAAAGATGATCGTGGTTTTAAGTTGACGCCAACTGGTAAGTAAATCCTCTTGTAATTGGGCTTTTGTGTCAGCATCCAACGCTCCAAAGGGCTCATCCATCAACAGGACATCCGGCTGAGCCGCATAGGCTCGAGCAAGCGCAACGCGTTGTTTCATCCCACCAGACAATTGCTTGGGCAGAGCATTTTCGAATTCCTCCAAATTGACTAACGCAAGAAACTCGCGAGCCATCTTGGACCGTTCCGTTCCTCTTATCCCTCGCATCGACAGTGCGAACTCAACATTTTTTCTGACAGTCAGCCAAGGAAATAACGCATATTGTTGAAATACAACTCCCCGATCCCGTCCTGGTTTTTGCACTTCCCTGCCGCTCACGACGATTTTGCCCGATGTGACAGGTTCAAGGCCCGCAATCATATTAAGCAGCGTGGTCTTTCCACATCCCGTGGGCCCCACCAGGCATATGAATTCCCCCTCATTCACTTTAATGTTGGTCTCGCTAAGAGCCACGATCTGACGCTCACCTACCTGATAACGCTTCTCAACATGATCGACGTGTATCTTGCACTCTTGTACGGCCGTCATTGGATTTTCTCCTGCCATAATGTGAATTTTCTTTCCATTGCCAAAATACCTCGATCCATCGCTATACCCAAGATCCCTATGATGGTAATCCCGAGATACACAACTGGCATTTCAAAGTAATTGCTTGCCTGCTCAATCATGAATCCCAATCCATGTGACGCGGCAATAAGCTCCGCCGCAACCAGTGTCGTCCACGCCGCGGCAATCCCCAGACGCATGGCCGTAAAAATGTGAGGTACAGAAGCAGGGAGAATTACTCGAGAAAACAGAATCCAATCATTGCACCCAAGCACACGCGCCGCACGGATCAACGTGAGATCGACTTGTCGGACGCCTTGGTAGATCGTGACCAACATCACCAAGAATGCGGCAAAGAAAATAACGAACACTTTTGCAGGCTGACCCACGCCCAGATACACAACAACGAGAGGAATGAGAGCAATGGGAGGAATCATGCGCAAAAATTGAAGCCATGGGTTCAACATCAAGCGCACGGGCTGATACCATCCGAGAATAAATCCAAATACGACAGCGCTTGCAAGAGCCAGAATAAAACCTTCCAAAACCCTTCCCAGACTAATGGAAATATCAGGGACTAAAGTTCCGTTTTGAATCCCTTCCCCAAATGCTTGAATAACTTGGATCGGCCCAGCTACCAAGGCGGGAAGTGTTAACTCAGCAATTTGCCATAATCCTAAGCCTACGATTATGGAAAGTATGCTGATCAAACTTTGTGAGAATTTGAAAGTTTTGCGCATTGCCGCCCCCCCTCTCTCATTTCTCCAAGGTATTTTTGTTTATCAAGATTCCGCCTTGAGCAAGTTGGAGGTCTTGCACCAAAGCGCATCATGAAATACAGTCGACGCCGCCCCAATGGCTCCCGCGTGGATATCAATGTTCGAACACCTGACCTCCACTGCATACTCTCTTTCGCGAATCTTGCTTTCCAAAGGAATGAGCAACAGGGAGAACAGATCCTTGGCATGAGGACCTCCAATCACGCATGTGGAGACATCCAGAACAGACAAAACACTGATGATACTGGCGGCTAACGCCTCCATCCCCTCGTGAATGATGGTAAGTTGTTGCTCATTTGCAGTATTCAAGACTTCACCGAGCGGCGCATCTCTCGCCACAGACAGCCGTCTTCTTAGGGCGTTGACACTGCCATACTGATCCAGACACCCCTTAGAACCGCAATAGCAGGATATCCCGCCCGGCATATACTGGACGTGACCCAATTCGATTGCTTTTCCGCTTACACCGACATATTCCTCACCATCGACAATCAAACCGCCTCCGACATTGTCACCAAGGTATACGTACAGAAAAGTGGCAGGCACCTTCCCTCGCCCCATCCAGTACTCACCGACAGCCGCCAAATGGGCATTATTCGCGACGATAACTTCGCAATCAACATTTTCCTCCAGGTATTTCTTTAACACAATTTGAGATGGCCAACTCGGCGCCGGAAGGTTGCCAAACATCTTTCCATAAAGTCGAGGCACGCCTATCCCGATACCCTGCAATTCGGTAATCGACCTGATCCCATCCACGCCAACGACTAGCTCTTCACTCATAGTCACCAGTCCTTTAACGAAGGTCTCAAAGTCACTCGGCAGATTCCAATGTCGCTCAGCACTCCTGACAATCTTTCCTCCCAGATTCACGAGAGCCGCAAATATCCGGCTATATTGCACTTGCACACCCACTGTAAAGAGAGCGTTTTCATTAACGGCTAACTGAGTTGGATGCGCCCCCCGTTTGCGAGCAACTCCAGACTCCTGCAACTCGACGACGAGCCCCCCTTCAATCAAGTTTCGAACAAGGTTGGACACTGTTTGAGGCACAAGCAAAGTCCTCGCGGAAATATCGGCGCGGGAAATTGGGCCAAACAAGCGAATATGTTCAAATACCACGGATTTGTTATAATCCTGTCCATGTTTTTGATTCGTTCCCACTAGACGAGTTGTTTTAGTATTCATATCTATTATTATATCCATTGGATTTAATAAATCAAGGAGAATATGTCCATAGTTCATCACTCTGGCTGGCGCGTACTGCAACCTGTTCGCTCGGACGCAGCAGTGTCCTCTGTTCGGACAGGCCGCATAGCCATCAAGGCCAAGCATCATGGTTGTCCGGGACTGGCCAATTCCACTTCCAGTTGCATCCTCGCGTATAATTCGGACAAGTCTCGTTCGTAGAGGGATGGCCGAATGTCGTTGTCTTCCCACTCCTGTTCCCGATAAGTGTGGAGCCGTTGGATGTCCAAATCAGCCACCACGATTTCCGAACGATCATACGTTTTTGCTTCGGCCAACACGCCGTTTTGCTGCGGGGTGAGGGAGATGGGGGCAACCACGCCCGCTTTGCCGGTGAACGTCTGCCCAAACAGATTTCCGACGAGGGCCGCCTTCACTCCGTACATCGGACTCTCCTGCACGCGCGGCCAGATGCCTCGCAGAGCATAGAAAGCGCGGTATTCCGCCGCGTCTCCGATCGGCAGGAGGGCAATGTCAACGCCAAGCGACAGCAAAATCCGAAAGGTTTCAAAATACGTCGCGTCCATGCACACAGGCGCGGCGAGCGTTCCAAAAGGTGTGGAAAACGCTGTGAGCGTTCGCCCCGGCGCCAGACCCCACGTTGACTCTGCCTCGACGAGATGCAGCTTATCCTGGGTTCCCATCAAGCGGCCCGTCTCGTCAAACAAATAGGCCGTATTGCAAACGTTTCCCTCCCCGTCAGCCACGAGAAAACTGCCTGCCATGATGACCATCCGATGCCGTTTGGCCAGTTCTGAAAAGACCGTGCGAGCTACGCGATCGACAAAAGGACTCATCATGCGAAATACGTCGAGCGGCGACACCAAGGCGCTCTTTTGTGGGGAGTCCGGTGAATGCGGAGAACGAGGCTCTTGCACAGAGTCCGGCGGCCGCCAGGAATCCGACTCACGCGGAGCACGAAACTCTTGTGTAGAGTCCGACGATCGCCAGGAATCAGACTCACGCGCAGGGCCCGGCGGATCGCAAGAGTTGTCGGCATTCTTTCTGCCCGGTTGGGAAAGCGCGGCGCGCGCGAGCCGTTTCACGCCTGGGATGAGTCCGAGCAGGGCCAGACCGTTATTTTCGGGGAAGGCCACGACGGTTGCGCCGAGGCTTGCGCTCTCGCGAACGATCGCGTCCATCTCCGTGACGTAGTCTGCGACCGTCGCCGCGAGGGTGATTCGCCACTGCACGGCCGCAACCCGCACGCGGTTTGCAGTGCTGTCGCGCGCAGCGATACCAGGCGACAGCCGCGTCAAGGCGTCGCGGATGGCCGCTGGCCGAGTCTTCCAGGCGACCGCGCCGCGCGCGGCGGACAGCAGCATGGACAGAATCGCGCGCGCAACGATCGCGGGGATGGGTCCGCGTCCATTCGCCGACGTCTTCACGACCGCTCACCCCCAGGTTCCTCTGGCGTTTCTGGCGTCCTCCACCAGGGTTGATTTTTGTACAACACTGGATTCAAGTGCGGAAGAACCGGAAAGATGGCCTGCGCCCGCGAGCGATCGTTTAGGCTCACCTGCGCCTCCCACATCAGCGGTTCGCTGTCCGAATGTGCGGACTGTAAAAAAGCGTCGCCCGATTCCGAGAGAAAGCCGCTTCCATCCGGCGTGATTTCGCAGGGAGCGAGAATGGCGGAACGCCCTTCAAAGGATTGTCCCCAAAGGGTCCCTTGCACGTGCGCCTCAACGGCGAACACCTGGTTTTGTTGCGCGTCTTTCCACACGCCCGACAGTTGCCGCCACGGGTTAAATGGGGCCGCCGTCGCTTGCGGCGACAGGATCACATCCGCCCCGCGCAGCGCCAACATGCGCGCGGTTTCTGGATAATAGGCATCCCTGCCGACGATGACGCCGATGTTTCCGAAAGGTGTTTCGAAGATTGGCAACTCGTCGCCGCGCTCGTCAAAGAGCCACTCCTCGCCACGGGACCGATGAGTTTGCCACACCTGCGCCAAGACGGATCCGTCTGCCGCAATGACATAGGCGCCATGGCGGGTTGAACTCCCGAACGCGCGGACGTGTGTGCCGGGAACGAGCATGCTTCGCGTTCGCCGCGCCGTTTGTGCGCACAGGTCGAGCGCCTCTTCCCACGCGAAGCGAGGCGCGTTGGCCACCGCCCGCAAGGCAGTGCGGTCAGTCGGTTGCAGACCCAGGACTTCCGCGACAGCGCAACTGAAGAAGTGGGCGGGCAGAACGATGGCGGCGATCGGCACGCTGTCATCTGAGGCGTCCGTCAGGGTGGGACGCCCTTTCGCGTCGATCCGGCCTCCGCAGCGCTGCTCCAGATCCGCCAACAGCGCGCGCGGACTAGGGTGAATCGTCGGTCGCCAGTTCACGGCCCGCAGTGCGATTGGATGATTCATTCTCGCGCCGCCCAATAAACCGGGCGTCCGGCGACGACAGTGCCGAGAATCTGGATCTGCGGCAACTCGTCCGCGTCTTGACAACCCAATGGGTTTCTCGCAAGGAGCACCAGGTCGGCGGGAGATCCCGGTTCGAAGGCGCGCTTGTCTCCCCCGCGCGCGACTGCCCCGCCTGTGGTATAGAGACGAACCGCCTGATCGACCGTCAGGCTTTCGTCCGCGCCGTGAACCTCGGCATGCCCCAAGATGCGCCGCGTGGCGGCGGCGTGCATACCAAGCAGTGGAGAAGCCGGTTCCACTGGCGCATCGGATCCACCTGCCAATTTGAGTCCCGCTTGCAGGAGTGATCGAAAGGGGTAGGCGCGTCTGACGCGATGGGCTCCGATTCGTTCCCTGAGCCATGGCAGATCCGACGTGATGAAGCGCGGCTGCACGTCTATGGCAACCGCGAGTCTTGCGGCGCGGGCCGCAGCCTCCTCACTGAAAAGAGAGGCGTGTACGATGCGATCGGGAAGAATTGCGTCAGAGGCGGGCGGGTGGGCCTCCAAAGCGTCAAGCACGGCGTCGAGCGCCGCATCGCCTATGGCGTGAATCGCAACCGCAAATCCGTCGGTGTGAATCGCTTCCACCAGACGCCGAAGTTCCATGCTGGTATACGTCGGTTGCCCCGCGTGCGGGGCGTCTTCGTACGGTTCCTTGAGCCAGGCGGTTCGACCGCCAAAGGAACCGTCGGCAAAGAGTTTGACTGCGCCAAACGAAAGCAGCCCGTCCTCTGTTCTAACGGGCAGAGGCGTTCGCGTCAAACGCCCCTGCCGCCAATCCTCAAAAGAAAGCAACTCGTGGATGCGGATGGGCGCCCGCTGCTGGGCGCGCGACAGAAGCGTTCTCGTGCGCAGAAGCCCGCCCAGATAGCGGCAGTCATCCGAATGAATCTCTGTGATTCCAAGACGGGCGAGTTGCGACAGGGCGCGTGACAGAATCTCGACCCACTCGTCATCGGAGCGATCCGGCAGGACAGCAAAGAACGGCAGCGCAGCCTGTTCGTAAACCGCGCCGGTCCATTCGCCGCGCGCGTCCCGTCCAAAAAAACCGGCGTCCGGATCGGGGGAATCGCGTCTCACGCCTGCGACTGCAAACGCGGCGCTGTTCGCCAGATAGACGTGCCTGCATGCGCGGGCAAGAAAGAGCGGCGCGGCCGATGACGCTTCATCGAGTTCCGCCAGGGTCGGCAGCCGGCTTTCGGGAAAACGGTTCTCGTCGAATCCGCCGCCCACGATCCATTGTCCCGGCGCGCGGGTTCGCGCGTAGACCGCGATGCGGTCAAGGAGATCGTCGACCGAGTGAGCGTCTGAGACGTCGAGTTCCGCGAGACTCGACGCGACGCCCGACACATGCAGGTGCGAATCGATGAATCCCGGCAAGACTACGGCGCCGTGCGCGTCCAAGCGCTCAGGGCGCAACTGTCGATAGCGGTCAAACAAGTCTGCGGCGGCTCCGACCGCGGTGATACGTCCGTCCGCGATCGCAACGCCGTCAAACCGATCGCCGCCTGGGTCAAGCGCGAAACCGTCAATATTTGAAAGGATCAGAATGGCGGTTCATCCCCTCGCGAGCCGTATTATAGCGGGGCGGCGGAACTGCAAGATAAGACGGCGACACTCTCGTATACGGTTCGACAACGTGACTGTCCACAATCGTTTTCTCTCCCGCCCCAAACTGAGACCTTTCTCTCCCGTTTCAAGCTGAGGAACCGCGATGAAATAAGTGTCTCAACAGCTATCTTGCGCGCACCTGCATTGCTCGCCAGCACTCACTGGCACGGCCATATGATTGCCAGGTTATTTCGCTGCGACTCCTGAGATCAAGAAAAGTATACTCGAAGCCTCACAAATAGTTGGATATTTCGACCAGATTACCGTCCGGATCCCGCAAGTATACAGACAGGATGTCGCCCGTGGCGCCAGTTCGTTTGACTGGGCCCTCTTCGATGACTACACCCAATGAATGCAGTTCCTTTATCACTCCCTCAAGAGGATTCTCAGTAATGAAACACACATCGACCGCTCCCGGAGTGGGTCTGAGCGCTTTCGGATCGAATTCCTTGCCGACGGCATGCAGATTGATTTTTTGCGTCCCAAACACTAAAGCTTTTCGCCCGGCCCCAAATGTCGCCACATCCATGCCAAGTACTTTGGCGTAAAAATCGCAGGTCGCGTCAATATCTCTGACGGTCATTACAAAGTGATCGATTCGCTGGATGATCATCTTCGTCCCTCCCTCGCACGAATGGGTTGCAGCGTGACGGTCTATCCAGAATAAACGCTGAGGGATCGCCAGCCAGCTTCTTGCAGAGGCTGGCAGCAACGTTTGAACTTCTGGCCGCTGCCGCACGGGCAGGGATCGTTCCTGCCCACCTCCCGATCCCGCATCGAATCGATCCCCTCGTCAAACAACCGTTTGCGCAGCCGCAGCGCCAATCGCTGCATGCGCTCCTCCGCATAGCTGTAAAACCGCTTGTACGCCGAGCAAAAATAATCTGGCGCCACTTCCCCGCCGTCGCCGTACACGCGGTTGCGCGGGCATCCCCCGTGACAGACGCTCTTCCACTTGCAAATCTGGCATTCCGTGGGAAGAGTCGGTTTTAAGGTCGCGAAACGACGCATCGCAGGACTCGCGAGAAGCTCTGCGATCGAGTCCTGCGCCACATTGCCCAATTTCCAGTCCTCGTTCATGAAGAAATCGCACGGGTACGCATCGCCGTTCTGCTCCAGAACCAGGGTTTGCCCGCACGTTTTCGACAGCACGCAGAATCCCGGATCGCGGTTCATATACAGCGACAGGACGCTGTCAAACGTCCGAATTGAGAAGCGGGGAAACTCTTCGTCGTACCACTCGTCGAATGCCTGACAGAGAAACTCGCCGTACTGCTCGGGCGTGATCTCATACGATCCGGTCTGTTCCACATGTTGCGCCGCGAAGGCCATCGCGGGAATGAATTGAACCCAGCGGAACTCGTGGTCTCGATAAAAATCCAACAATTCCTTCACGCGCCCGACATTGCCGGGATGGATGACGGTGAGCACGTTGTACTCCACCTGGTGCGCATTCAGACGGTCGACGCCGCGCATGACGCGGTCAAAGGAACCGCCCCCCGCGTGCGTCACCCGCCGCGCGTCGTGAATGGATTTGGGGCCGTCAATGCTCACGCCGACCAGAAAGTTGTACCGTTTAAAAAAGCGGGCCCATTCCTCCGTGATCAGCGTGCCGTTGGTTTGGACCGCATTGGCGATGGACGTGCCGGGAGGCGCGTAACGCGCTTGCAGAGAGACCACCTGTTCAAAAAACGGGAGGCCGGCCAGGAGGGGCTCTCCCCCCTGCCAGGCGAAGGCGGCAACCCCGTTTGACAGCCCCATGTAGTCGCGGATGAACGTCTCAAGCACATGGGGTTCGATGCGTTGAATGTCTTTTGGCTGGCCTCCGCAATGGCTGTAATAGCAATAATCGCAGGCCAAGTTGCAAGCCTCTGAGACCGTCTTCCACATGACGCTGATCGCCATGATCAGAACCCCCCTTCCGTTGCGTCGGGGCCACGTGGACTCAGCGATACCTGTGATGCACGTCACGCGCAACCCATACGACAATACTAGACACCACCAAGGATATCGGCAACATATAGAAAGCGGTCTGAAAACCAAAATACTGCGCCACAAATCCACCCATGAGCGGGCCCAATATAGCGCCCATTTCCCCTCCGAAAGTTGCGATCCCAAATGCTGTGCCTGCGATCTCAGGTCCTGAGGTGTCTGTGACAAGGGCGATCGCGGACGAGATATACGCTCCAAAAATACCGGCGAGGACGATGCAAACATACAGCAATACGGGTGAAGAAACTTGAGTAAACACAAGCATGATCAATGCTGAGACAAAAGACAGGAGACTGATCGCTTTGACACGCCCGATCCGATCGGCAACCGCCCCGTTCAAAAGAAGTCCGATGGTAATTCCGGCGAACAATACCGCTGAAAGCAACCCTCCGTTGACAAAGGAGAGATGCTTCACCTTAATCGCGTAAGTGGTTATCCATGCGCCCGCCATCCAAAACGTAAAATTGTACAGTCCGTGCAGGATGAAAACGACCCACACATTGCGCATGCGAAACACATCTCGTATTTTTGGCGCTGCACCGGCAGTAAAAACTTTCATTTCGTCGTACCCAGGGGTACTGATCTGTGGCCTCTCTTTGACGAATATCATCATCAACACACCCGCCAGGATACTCAAGAAACCGGCGACCGGCCACGGCGCGCGCCATCCCCAACGGGCCGCCAGCAGCGTGGCAAGAACCATCCCGCCCAAAGTTCCAATACTGTATCCCGTTTCCCACAGGGCCAGCGCCTTTCCCCGCTTTGCATAAGGATAGGTTTCGCTCAACCATGCGGCGCCGGTTGAATACTGAAAGCCCTCAAACACGCCGGTCACTATCCGCGTCGTTGCAAGCCATGGCACGGACCTTGCGAGCGCAGTAAGGCTGGTGACCACCCCAAAGCCAATGACTGAGGGGGATATCACTCTCTTGCGTCCAAGTTTGTCGGACAGGAAGCCTCCCAAAAACGTCGACAAGTACCCTACAAAAAATAACGAAACTATACCTCCTGCCGCTGTCAGCGACAAATGGAAGTACAGCACAATCAGAGGCAGAAGCGGCCCAATGAGGCCCCGGTCCATAAAGTTGAAAAACCAGGTCAGCCAATTCCAGAACAGAACTTTTCTGGCGTATCTATCCCAATCCGATCCTTGGTTATACTGTACCTTCATCAAGATCCCCCTCAAGAATCTATTTGTCAAGCCCTCCAACTGTCTCGCGAATCACCTTCTCTCATAAATCCCGCGGACAAAACGCGCGTATTCCCCCTCAAAATTCAATAATTTCAGTTTTCATCACCCCTTTTCATCGTGCCAGAACAATCACATTGGAACCGTTTTCATAATGTCGCGAATGACATGTGCTGTCGTAACCCTATGATACATGCGCCAGTCTGTCGGAATATCGAGCCCAGCAGCGACGATTGCCGTCATCGTTACAGCGGAACTCATAGCCCCGCGGCCCGGGGACCCACGGGGCGTTACTCCTCTTCCCAAAATGCCTTTGCTGCGCTATTTTTGATGATATCCAAGATTTTTTCGCGAGGGATGACCCCACAACGTTTTGCCCAAGCCCAGTACAAAGCGCTCATCTTCACGACCTGCTCCGGATATTGCTGCGCGAGATCATTCATCTCAGTGCGATCCTGTTCCATGTCGTACAGTTCCCATGGGCCCGGATAATTCCTGACCAATTTCCATTTTCCGCTGCGCACAGCGGCGTTCCCTTCGTGCTCCCAATAGAGAGTACCCCGCTCCAGCGTATCCCTCCCAAAGACCGGCAAAAGACTCTGCCCCTCCAGCGGTAAAATTTTATTCCCTTGATAGGATTCAGGATACACGGCGCCACTGGCCTCCAGTACAGTCGCCATCACATCTGTGAGCTGCGCCGGCGTATGCCGCAGCGATCCTTTGTCATGAATTCCTTGCGGCCAATGAACGATGAAGGGGGTCGCAATGCCGCCTTCATGCACCCAGTGTTTATATAGGCGAAACGGCGTATTGGACAGATTGGCCCAGGCGACGCCATAACTCTGGTAGGTATTCTCCTGTCCGGGGATAATGCTTGGATCGTTGCCAAACCGGACTTCTTCGCCCTTGCGCGTATGCCGTCTGGCAATCGCAAGACTGTCAACCAACTCATCAGGATCCACATCTTCGGGAATCGGTTCCGCGCACGCCCCATTGTCGGAAAGAAATATAATCATGGTATTTTCCAACTGTCCCGTTTCTTCCAGCATCCCAAGGATCCGTCCAATTCCTTGATCCATGCTGTCTATCTGCGCTGCGTACACCTGCATGCAGCGCAGTAGCCATTCCTTGTTTTCGGCCGCTTCCCACTCAGGCTGTGTTGGATCCCGGTCTGTCAGTTTCCAGCTCCGATCAATAATCCCCATATCAACCATTCTCCGCATCCGTTCTTCTCTGAGTCGATCCCAGCCTACGTCGAATCTCCCCTCATATTTTGCCGCGTCTTCTTCCCTGGCGTGCAACGGCCAATGAGGAGCGGTGTAAGCCACATAGAGAAAGAAAGGGACGTCCGGATTATCCTGCGAGTGCTCGCGAATGTATCGCGTCGCTTGGTCGCTGATCGCATCTGTATAGTAAAAATCCTCGTCAGACAATGCCTCACTTTCAATGTTCTCATTGTCGCGAGTGAGTGTATTTGGATCGAAATAACTTCCCGCGCCAATGATTGTTCCATAAAAATGGTCAAATCCTCGCTGCTTCGGCCACGCATCCGATGGTTGCCGCAAATCGCGGGCTATATGCCATTTCCCGCTCATATACGTCCGATACCCGCTGTTTTTCAGAACCTCCGGTATAGTAATACAATTTTTGTTCAAATTTCCGGGATATCCTTCCGGCCCTTGATCGTAGGTCAAAACGCCTATGCCTGTCTGGTGTGGATGCAGCCCGGTAAGCAATGACGCCCGTGAGGGACTGCATCTCGCCGTACTGTAAAACTGGGTGAATCGCACTCCATGTGCAGCCAAACGATCCAAATTCGGCGTATCAACTTCACCTCCAAAGCAGCCGATATCTGAATAACCCATGTCATCATTGAGAATCAGTAGAATATTCGGTCTGATTGGCATGCAATCTTCTCCCCCTCATGAATTGATTCGATCGCTCGGATCAATTGTATATTGTTATAACTTTATGCGCTCCCATAGTAATATGGACGGCGGTCAGATGTCAACCGCTTTCTTTCGCGCTTTCGCGCATCATCGTCCGTGCTTTATGGACGCGCACCCAACTGGCCCGACAACTGATACACCCGGTTATCTTTTCAAGCGAATCGAGTATTGAAAGTAATCCGGCCTGTACACTGCGATCAAGAACTCAACCGGACCGCCCTCAAGAGAATACGTGACTCGCTCCATATAAAGCAGGGAGCGGCCTTCCGCCACCTCCAAAATGTCTGCTTCCTCTCTGGTTGCATTGACCGCGCTGATGGTTTGCTTGCCTTCATGGAGGATAAGATTCATGTCGGTCTCCATGAACCTGTACAGAGAAATCGCATTCAGATCATGTTTCTCCAGTTCCATCCCCACATTTTTCGGGAAAAATGCATGTTCAATCGCTATGGGCTGACGATCTGCAAGGCGAAGGCGTTTCAGTTCCCACACCCGTTCACCCAAAAAAACCTTCTGGACTTTCCCTTGAGGATTCTCAACGAATCCCCGGCGCAGTATCTTCGACCCCGGTTCAAACCCAGCCGCCTGGATGGCCTCCGTGAATCCCAGCAGTTGCCCACTCCAATTTTCGACGTCATTGCTCTTGAGAAATGTTCCGCGTCCCCGTTCCCGCAATAACAGCCCCTGGTTTTCCAACTCTCTCAATGCGCGCCGGACAGTAATTCGACTGACCTTGAATCGTTTGGACAGTTCCGCTTCGGTGGGAACTCTTCCGCTGTCATCGGCGAGGCTGCCGTTAAGAGCTTGGTATTTGAGAATTTGCCGCAATTGATAATGCAACGGCACCGGTCGTTGCGGATCTAACATATGCCCCTTGGCAGCATCGGTTTCATCTTCCACAGACGCACATCTCCATGACTGTCGCTAAAATTCATTTGCTGACGAACAGAATACTGACTGTGCACAACGTCATAGTACGACAGTTTCACGTAATTCACAATTCAACTGCAATAGGCCGCGCAGTGGCAAATCTGCCGTTGCGCGAATCCACCGCACTCGATTGCAACAAGCGCCGCCCGATCTGGTGCAGACGCAACTGGCAAAATACAAGAGAACAGGAACGCAAACAAACGACATCCATACACTGTTGCAGGCGACACTGTGACGCCCGACGCTGTGGCGCGCGGCGCGGTTGCACGCGATACTGTTGCATGCGGCGAGCGCAATCCCAGGCAATACGCGGCCCCGGAAACGGCCTCCACTTGCGTTGTGACTCAGGAGTGTGATGGAACCCCATGAGACTGAAGATCATCGACGATGGCGCGGACAGGACCGACGCATCCGTATACCTGCGGACCTTGACAGACAAGCTGCTTGAGGGGCGGGAACCATGGGTGGTCTGGCAACCCGGCTGTTTGCCGCAGCGTCTTGTGGATGGTTTGGGTGAGACGCTGCAAAATGGCAACCATCCTGATTGTTGCGTCGCCGGTCAACCCCGGCCACAGGAGATGTCCTGGATGGACTATTTCATCGCCGGGAGAGGGGCGCCCTACGCCTGGAACCGCGGTCGGTTGCTGGACACTCTCCGCGAGATCAGGTATTTCCCCCCGTCTGTTTCCCACCTGCCCTATCAGATTGCCCTGCGGATGGAAACACAGCGCCCCTCATCCCTGGAGGTGACGCCAACCAAAGAACCGTGGGCGTTCCACCGCCAGGGAAGCCTCCATGCGCGCGACTTACGCTTCATTTTGCCGCTTTTCGACAGCCCCCCAACCATGTGCCCGGTGACTCATGCGCCGCCGCTTGTCACCGTCATCATCTGCGCGTATAACGAAGCGTCGCGGATTGGCTGGGCCATTCGTTCCGTGTTGGCGCAAACCCGAAGCGACTGGGAGATCATCGTGGTGGACGACGGTTCGACAGACGATACGGCGGCCATGGCGAAAGTGTTTGACGACCCGCGCATCCGCGTGGAGACGGTGAAAGAGAATCACGGGAAATCCGCGGCCCTCAACCATGCGCTGGTCCTGGCCAAAGGCCGGTGCGCGGTGGAACTGGACGCCGACGACTGGCTGGACGCCGGAGCGCTCGAAACGCTGTGCGGCGCCATGGCCGCGAACACTCAACCCACGGTGCTTCTCTCCTCGCGCTATCACATGTGGCGGTGTTCACGCCGCGGCGAATTGGTCTACAGAGGAGTTCACGGGGGCGAACCGGCGGAAGTCACTGTCTCGTACGCGCGCGTCCCCATACCTCGTTGCTACAGAACTGTTGACCTGACGGCTCTGGGAGGCTGGCCGACTCACGACCGGTCGCAGGGAAGAATCTTTGAAGATGTGGCCATGACCCTTCGCTACCTGAGATCCGGCGGGATCGAGTTTCTGGATCCGCCGCTCTATCATAGGGTCATACGCCCTGGAAGCGTCAGCCAACGGAGCGATCAGACTTACCGAACATGGATTCAGGACTTCCGCGCCTGTCTGCGGTAGACCTCGGTGCGCTGGT
Source organism: Bacillota bacterium (assembly GCA_021793015.1). Taxonomy (GTDB): domain Bacteria; phylum Bacillota; class Bacilli; order Alicyclobacillales; family SLC66; genus JAKADD01. The sequence goes on along the minus strand of JAJYTO010000004.1, from coordinate 33,212 downwards.
GCGTCATGTATGATCCGTCCCTGGCCCGGAAGGGACAACCCATTTTTATACGGCACCTTGCCTGTCGCTTCTGGGCAGTTGCCATGGCTGGCGGTAGCTGTCAGGCCATGTTGGTTTCGGGATCCTGTGCAACTCGCCCTGCGGCCATCCATTGACTCGCGCATCAATGTGATGGCCGCTCTGCCATGCGCTACACCAGGACCCGGACATACTCAATACTGGGTGTCGGGATGGTGACCAGAACTGGTTTGCTGTATATGACAGGAGATTCCTGAACTTCAACGGCGCCAGTCTGAACCGCCGTCAAAGTACCCTCAAACATCGATCCCGGCACAAAAATTTCAACCGTACTCCCTATAAAACTGGCGAGCAGGACTTGAAAGGTCACGGTCATTTCTTCCTTTCACGGGTTATAGTACCGCTGTGATGCTGCTGTATGGAATGATCAGGATGTCGCCGTTGCTCTCGGTCAGTTCCACAACGTTTGTTCCTGCTGCCGCAACGGTTCCGGTGAGTGTGGCCGAACTGACGGTAACGGTCGCCACTTGCCCCAATTTGTCGGTAAACAGCTCTTGCAAAGTTGCATTGTTCGGCTGACCGCTTGTGATCTGATCCTGCAGGCTGACCGTAGTGGCTTGCAATTCGTTGATCTGCGTCTGCTGGACGGCGACCGTGGTTTGCAATGCGTTGATCTGCGTCTGCAGGCTGGCAACGGCGGTTTGCAACTCATTGATCTGTGTTTGCAGGCTGGCTGTCGCGGCTTGCAACTCGCTGATCTGCGTCTGCAGACCAATGACCGCTTCTTGCAACTCATGAATCTGATGTTCCAGATGCCGCCTGTCGTGCTGCACCTCCAGCCGCAATTCACGAACGGCCTGTTGAAGTTTCCGGACTCTGCGCCGGAGTTCCCGCAATTGCGCGAGCAACAACGCGTTGCCTTGTGGCACTCTGATGATGCGCAGGGTATTGGCTTCGATCCTGCGTGTGCGAATGGCGCCCACGCGCAGGGTCGTCTGGACACTGCCCATAGAAATCTTCATCTCCTCAAGATCTGACTTATCGTATAATCATATTTTCCCATTCCGCCTCCGGTGTCCACCATCGCCTATCAATTTGATGATTCTCCGCTCATATACAGAGAAAAGGGCTCATGGGCAAAATTCTTCATACTGGTAACGGGGAAAGGAAGTGGCGACTGTGTTCTCCATCAAATCGCTCCATGACAAATGGTCGAATTGACCTGTCCATTTGTGATTGAAATAGGACCAACTGCGGTCAATCCAGCGTTCGCCGCGGTCTGGCATCGTGGAGAATGAACTGTGGTCGTCATGCCATACGAATGTATTAAAGGCCACCAGCAGCTTCCATCCTTGCACACGCGCCCGCAGGCTCCAGTCCGCGTCATCGGCTCCACACTCGCAACCCGTGTCCAAGGGGCCGAGACGTTCATACGCGTCTCTCTTGATCATCCAGATCGTGCCCTGCAGGGACTTTGCCGTAATGGCGCTCGGACAGATATCCCGCACACGCTGGTTGATGTCGGCCACGACAGCTTCATCGTACTGGTTCGGGTAATGATCCGGGCGATTGGACGCATGATGGATCTGAAAATCCTGCCAGCCGCCAATACCGTGCGCCACGGGAGCAACGGCAGCGATGCTCGGTTCCCGATACAGATGTTGCTGCAATCGGCTGGCCCAAGCCGGTCCCACATACACGTCGGAGTTCACATGGCAGAGATCGCTGCCAGGCGTGAGCAGCGGGTACAGATTCGCCACAGCGCGCGTATAGCCATAATTTGAGGGGTTGCGCAAAATGACAATCCGGTTTGGGTACTGCCTTGCGAACTCCTGCAGCATCGTCCATGATCCGTCGGTCGACGCGTTGTCGACCACGCCGATCTGATAGGGTCTGTCCGTGTGCGCAACCAGGCACTGAAGACAACGCCTGGTTTTCTCGCAGGTGTTGAAACTGACGACCATGATGAACAGTTCGTTGGACACGGCTACTCCACCCACTCTTCCAGAACGGGATGCGCATCCAGCATGGATTCATAGTGGCTGCGCGGACAGAATTCAGATTTGGGATCGCGACTCACATAGAAGCGGTATTTGCGTTCGATGTCGTCCGTGGCGCCGGCGTAGCCGAAATGTTTGATGCGAATGTCGGAATTTTCGCCGGGAAAGTCAGAGGTCAGGTTGGCGGGTATGCTGCCTCCGTGCAGCGCCTGATCGTTCCACTGGTATACCGCGTTTGCCATATACCGGAACAGACGGGGTCCGTACTGGGTGGGCGCCCACAGTTTGTCCGTCCGGTAGTGGGTCATGGAGCCCCAGAAATGATAAAATCTAAACCCGTACCAATCAATCTGTGATTGATTGATCATAGCTCTCACCTGTACCTTGAAGCGGGACTCAAATATCTCATCGGCGTCAACAGCCAGAATCCAGTCGGGACGGCTTGCGACCGTACGGTGAAACAGGCGCCGCTTGAGAGCGGCCTCGTTGACTCCATACAGGGAGGTGTCCGATGTTCCGAGCGACACCACCTTGTCGTAGGATGAACAGATCTCCGCGGTATTGTCCGTGGAACCATCGTCCAGTATCACAATCTCGTCGACATACTCCGACACGTCATTCAGCACCATGTGCAAATAACGATCGGCTTCATTTCGAACCTGCATCATGGCCGTCAACTTGTTGCCCTCAGTCTTTCTCGGCAATTTCATGATACCCTGCTCCCCGCACCTAGACATGGTCCATCACATGAAGCCATTTCGCGCGAAAGTAACGTTCACTCTCTTCAAACAGAACGCGCAACTGCTGATGGTTGCGATTGCTTTGACCGGACAGGTGATAGATTTTCGACTGTGGACAGTACACGACGCGGTATCCCTTGCTCCTGGCCTGAAATGAATAGTCGGTTTCTTCGAAGTAGAAGACATAATTTTCGTCAAACAGGCCCAGTTCAGGAATGAGATCGCGACGGATGAGGTACGCGGCGCCACAGACGCTGATACAATCCTCCTGCTGATCAAATTTACCCGGCTGATCCTGCTCCATGTAGCCTCTTGGCCAATGATTTTCGTTTGTGCCGACAATTCCCGCCCCAGTGATGCGCCCCCGCCGATCGATCAATTTGGGACCGACGACAGCGATCCGGGGATCCCCTTGCATGCATTGAAGCAAGGGGGACAGCCAACCCTGCGTGACGACGATGTCACTGTTGAGAAGAATGATGAACGGGCTGCTCCCCGCCAGAATGCCCTGATTGCACGCTTTGGCGTAGCCTCGGTTTTCGCTGTTGGCAATGATGAGAAGATGCTCCCAGGCAAGTGCGCGAACCGCCTGAACAGAATCGTCGCGGCTTCCATTGTCGACGACGATAAGGCGATGATCCTCCGGCGTATGCACACGCAGACTGTTCAAACACGCCAGAAGAATGTCTCTCGTGTTGTAGCTCACCACCACGATGTCAATCATGGAACTCATGTCTTCCTGCTCCCTTCCCATGACTCGAATCGGTCAATGCCAGCACTCACTCTCAATTCCCCTGATGTTATCCACGGTATGAAAATGAGGAGCGATTGGTACAGGCATAACACGGGGGTGATTCATCACAAGTATGCGACGGATCATGCGCGGCGCGACGGCGCGTGCGGCAAGGGACGGACGTTGCGCGGCGGCGAAAGTCGCGACAGTCGAGGTGCGCACTTATGAGCGGCGGCGAGTGTTGCGGCCTTTCGGCTGCGCCCTATGAGCGGCGGCTCCATTGCAGATACACGAAACAGGGAAAGACCTGCAGGGGTGAAGTGCTCATACCCGCTGGTCTTTCCCTGTTGCGCCAGTTCCGTGGATCGGTCCCTGTTGCTGTTGGGTAGTCACGTAGGCCGATCCCTGCTGCTGTTGCGTAGTCCCGTCGGCCGATCCCTGCTGCTGTTGCGTAGTCCCGTCGGCCGATCCCTGCTGCTATTGCCTAGTCACGTGTTCCGTTTCTGTCATCGTTATGTCAACCGATCTTCCCTTCCGGCGGGCTGCTTGGACTCGCCGTGTGCGACTTTGGCATGATCCCGGCCGCCCAGGCTGTTCGACCCGCCTCCACGCCGAGCGCCATCGCCCTTGCCATCGAAACGGGGTCGCGGGCCCTGGCAATCGCCGTGTTGACCAGCACCGCGTCCGCACCCAGTTCCATCGCCAGGGACGCGTCCGACGGCGCTCCAATGCCCGCGTCCACAACCACGGGCACCCGACCGCCCACCAGATCGATGATCCTGCGCAAGCGATCTGGGGATGTGAGACCCAACCCGGTTCCGATCGCTGAACCGTAAGGCATGATCGCCGCGCATCCCACAGCGAGCAGCCGCTTGGCGATCATGTGGTCGTCGGTCGTATACGGCAAGACGACGAATCCTTCCTGCACCAACAGGCTGGCGGCTTCCACCGTGGCCATGGGATCAGGAAGCAGGGTCCCGTCTCCGGGGATCACCTCTAATTTAACCCAATTGGACAGCCCCGCCGCCCTAGCGAGACGCGCCGTCCTGACCGCCTCTTCCGCAGTTTGACAGCCGGCCGTGTTCGGCAACAAAAAATACCGGTCGAGATCGATATAATCAAGCAGTGATTCCTCTTTCCGGTCCAGATTCACGCGTCGGACCGCCACCGTCACAATCTCGGCGCCCGCAGCGTCCAGCGCTTCTTTCATCTGTGTCATCGAGTCGTATTTTCCCGTGCCAACCATCAATCGCGAACGAAAACTCCTGCCCGCAATCGTCCATGTGTCTCCCACGACCCTATCCCCCTCCAACAAATCGTACGATTTCAACGATGTCTCCCGCGCAAAGGCGGGTTGCGGTCAATTCCTGTCGAGCGATGACTTCTCCATTTCTCTCCACAGCCACACGATCCTCTGTCAATGCAAGTTCATCCAGCAACTCGGCCACCGTGCAATCCGTTGTTACCTCTCTATCCATGCCATTGACAATCACCAGCACAATTGATCAGCTCCCGAAAAAACATGGCCTTGCGGCCATCGCCAAGCATGGCAACTTGTCCGACGCGACGACGGCATCATGGCAAGGCTGCATGCTAACCTCTTTCCTCTCCCGCATGCGGAAAACGACGCCGCGGCGAAACAGTGGAGCGCGCGATTCGGTCCAATAACCGGGATGCCACGCGCCGCGGATCATCGCTTTGCAAAACTGCGCCAATCACCGCCACGCCGCTGCAGCCCGTTTCCAGCACCTGAGATATGTTGTGTTCATCGATTCCGCCTATGGCGATGACAGGAATGTCTGTCTGTGACACGATCTCCGCCAATGTCCCGATTCCCTGCGGCGCCAGGGCGGAGTGAGAGGGGGACGGAAACACGTGGCCGAAAGTCACGTAATCGGCGCCAAGACGTTCCGCAGATTTGGCCTCCGCGAGCGAATGCACCGAACAGCCGATCAGTCCGGGCCAGCGCGCTTGTTGGCAAACTTGGCGCGCGGCGTCCACGGGGATCGACTTGGCGGCCAGATGCACCCCTGACGCATGGCTTGCCATCGCCACGTCCAGACGATCGTTCACAAAGATGCGCGGGGCGAGTGCCTCCTCTTGGCATTGCGCCATCAATCCTCGGACAAACGCGTACGTCTCCGCAGCCGGCATCTTCTTCTGGCGAACCTGCACGACATCCGCGCCGCCCAGCACACTCTGCAGCAAAGCCTGTTCCAGCGGAAGACGATGGCGTTGTTGATCGCTGATCACATGCAAAACGGCCCTTATGCCTATCACCCTTTCGTACAAACAAAAAACCGCACCCAAGTAGAATCGGATACGGCGGGTTTCCAATCTTCACCCTGCAAACGCAATCGGTTATTATATTAGCATACCTATGAGGCAATCGCCATATCCACTGAGACTCGATGTTCTGGCAGGCGTCGCGCGGCGCATTCCCAGGACCCTGGATTCAGCCTCGGAAAGAGAGATGCGCCAGGATGCAGGATGCAGACGTATACTTCATTCGCCACGCCGTGACCGAAGAAAATCTCCGTTACACCCTGATCGGCCGCTCGAATCCTCCCCTGCATCCCCTTGGACAGACTCAGGCGGCCGCTGCAGCGGCTGCGCTGCGAACGATCGAGTTTGACGCGATCTACACCAGTCCATTGCGGCGGGCGCACGACACTGCTGTCGCTATCGCAGAGGCGCAGCGAACTGCCCCCGCCGTGGTGGATGTCCCGGATCTGCGTGAACTCGATCTCGGGATACTGGATGGCATGTCGTCATTGGCCGCCTACGAACAACACCGTGAACTCATGGATCAGGCACTGTCCATGGATGCGCCGGACGAATTTTCCCTGCCGGAGGGTGAACGGCGCATGGACGCCCTCCAGCGATTCCAGGACGCGCTGCAGACACTCGCGGCCGTCGCGTCGGGCCCCCTTTGCATAGTGACTCACGGAGGCGTCCTCGGACTGTGGCTTGCCCGATTGCACGACCAACCGCTCGCCCGGTTCCGGGAGTGGCAGCCGCCCCATGCGTCCATTACACGCGCGCGCATGCGCAGCGACGGCGGCGCCGATGTGCAAAAGCGCGGCGACATGAGCCACATGCCGGCGTCACTCGCGGCAGACATCGCCCGCGCTCGCGATCCGCGTCACCGCTGACCACACACGTTCGTTCTCGTCCTCGGTCCGCAGGGCGATGCGCGCGTAAGCGTCCGACAGTCCCAAGAAGTTTCCGCAGGACCGCAGAAATATGGCTTCCCTGCGGAGCCCATCCTGGATCTGGAGGGATTGTTCGCAGGACGCAAACCGCACCAGAAAGAAATTGACGGACGTCGGAAAGACCGTCCATGCCGGATGAGCGGCCCACGTTTCCTTTTGCCGTGCCTGCGCGCGACTCAGCCAGTCCGCCGTGAGTTCCGCAAACGATCCATCAAGGTAGGCGGCAGCGGCGGCGCACTGCGCCAGATGATTGACGCTCCAGGGATCGCGCTGTTCTTCCAACTCGCCGAGAACTCGCGGCATTCCGACTGCAAATCCGAAACGCAGTCCCGGTATGGAAAACATTTTGGTGGCCGATCTGACGACGTACAGGTTTGGGGAAAGCGTCGCGCAGCGAAGGGCGCTCTGCGCGTCCGCCTGCGGCAGAAAGTCGACAAACGACTCATCGATGATCACATGCACCCCGGTCTGCGCCCACGCCTGCGCGAAGGGCAACCACTCGGCGACGGGCCAGGAGGAGCCTGACGGATTGTGAGGATGATTGAGAAACAGCAGATCTCCGGGGCAGAGCGCCTGATCCAGCGCTGAGAGCGGCAGGGCAAACCGCGAGCCGTCGAAGAGCGACAGGCGCAGGATGGGACGATCGTAACGTTGAGCGATCGCCTCGTATTCCCCAAACGCCGGGTCCAGGATGACACAGCGGCTTGGACGCAGCCAGCGAACGAGCAGTTCCATGCATTCCGTGGCCCCATTGCCGCACAGGACACTCTCGGGCTCAATCTGAAAACGTTGCGCCAACGCCTTCTTCACCTGCCGATGTCGTGGATCGGGATAGTGACGGATCCCGGACAGGGACCGCTCGATCGCTTCCATGACGCTGGCGGGCGGCCCCAAAGGATGGATATTGGCGCTGCAATCGAGAATATCGCCAGCCTCTTTGCCTGTTTGCGCTGAGTAATCGTCGATTCGCCCCCCGTGTTCCAGGTGGTTCACCCCCACTTTGTCCATTTCCGCAGTCGCTACCAGCCATGAACTGATAAAGCCGTCCAGCCCAGCCATTCAATCAGTTCATTGATCGCCCCATACGAATCCCCCGTCAATCCGCCGAAACGTCGATGCAACCACCGTGTCACGACAAAGGAGAACGCAAAGACGCCCATGATCGCGATCAACGCCTCCCGCCAGGGCAACAGCCACAGAGAGAACGCGCACGCGCACACCGTTGCGATCCCAGTGGCTGACGCAGGCATCCGCCGGGCGAACAAACCGGCGAGACCCGTCGATCGTGCGGCTGGCGCCCAGCCCATGGCCCAGAGCATCGCCATGCGCGACAGAGCGGGCATCACGATGAACGGTCCTGGCGACTGCGGAAGCAGCGCAGACAGGGCGGCGGCCTTTCCAAGCAGGACAAGACATCCCGCCACCGCGCCCATCGCGCCCACCCGGCTGTCCTTCATGATCGCCAGCGCCCGTTCACCTCTGGCGCGACTCCCCACCGCGTCCGCCGTGTCCAGCAGTCCATCCAGGTGCAGGGCCCCCGTGCTGCCTGTGTAAAGGGCCAACGAGACAACCGTGGCCGGCCAGGGCGCCAGACCCCTTCGCAGACCAAGATTCAGCAGCCACAGAAGGGCGCCCAGCACCGCCCCCAGCACTGGCAACCAGGCCATGCTGCGGCGCACTTCATCGTCCGTCACACCGACCAGTTGCGGTGTCGGAAACACCGTGGCGAACTGCACGGCCAGCATCGCCTGTCGATACAAAGATCTCCCCACTCGCTTCGCCCCTTCCCGGACTGCGGCTGTTCAAAGGCGGGCGCAAAGCAGGCCGCCGCCTGCGGTGAGCGCCACGCAGAGCCATCCCAGCCACTCAAGAACGCGGGTGACCCTGCGAATGTCCCCGGATTCGAGACTGCGCCGTGGATCTCCCAGCAGGGCGCGCCTTTGCGGTACGCCGCCGTACACGTTGACGCCGCCCAGTTGCACCCCCAGAGCGCCCGCCGCAAGTGACTCCGGAATCCCCCCGTTGGGACTCGGATGCTTATGCGCGTCCCGTCGCATGACGCGCCACGCCCTTAATGCCTGCAACCCGGACAGCCGAATGGCGACCAGCAGCAACGCACCGCACAACCGGGCGGGAACATAGTTGACCACATCATCGAGCCGTGCCGCCGCCCAGCCAAAGTCTCGATACCGTTCGCTTTGGTGGCCGAGCATGCTGTCCAGCGTATTGACCGCCCGATAGGCCAGGGCCAGGGGAGCGCCGCCGAGACACGCAAAGAAAAGGGGAGAGACAACCGCGTCGACGGTGTTTTCCGCCACCGTTTCCACTGCGGCGCGGATCACTTCCGTTTCGCTGAGCGCGCCCGTGTCCCGGCCCACATACCGCCCGATCCGCCGGCGGGCCTCCAAGAGCCCCGGCCCTGTCAGCGCCCTGTAGACATCCTCGCCTGCCGCCCGCAATCCTTTCCACGCCAATGTTGTCCACATCAGAGCAACCGACGCCGCCGCGAACGCCCAGGGTGACAGCGCGCGCACCCATTGCAGGACAGCAAATGAGACGGTCCAGACGGCCCCGACCGTGCAGCATACGGTCACGACCCCCAAAACCCGTGCCAGCGACCGATTCGCTTCCGGCCGATTCAAGGCGCCCTCCAGCGCTTTGATGAAGCGTCCCATACCCACCACAGGGTGTGGAAGCCAGACGGGATCGCCGACCAGCCGATCGACGACAAGCGCTGCGCACGCCAGGAAAAACCCGTTCACAGCTGCGCCTCGAACGAGCGCACGTCTACGGGGATGCCCGCCGCAACCCAGTAGACAGGGTCGGCGACGGCGGCGACCGCCTGATTGAGCCAGCCCAGCCAATCCCTGTACTGCCGCGTGGCTGCGTCGGCGGGCACGATGCCCTGACCGACTTCATTGCTGACGCAGACGGCCAGTCCGTGAAAATCCTGCAGAGCCGCGATCAATTCCTGTTTTCTATATTCAAATCCCGCCCCATCGCAGCGCTCCAAAAACATCCAATTGTTGACGAGCAGGGACAGGCAATCGATGAGGATCACCGGAACATCTGCGTGCTTTCGCACCTCGCCGGCCACCTGCAAAGGTTCCTCCACGGTCAGCCAATCACGGGGCCGGGCGGCTTGATGCCTCCGGATGCGCTCGGCCATCTCCCCGTCGCTGGCCTGGGCCGTGGCTATATACAGCACCGAATCGGCCCGCCCCTCTTGTTTCGATGCGGCCAATCGCTCTGCGATCGCACTCTTGCCGCTGCGCGCGCCGCCAAATACAAACGCCACCGCCATAAAGCAGAATCCCTCCATTTTGCGGCTGTTCACATCCCTGCGATGCATCCCCCTGATGCATCCTTCGCAGGACTTCCACGCGGAGTCCGCAACCTTGTGACAGCGCAGCATTTACCCGTGACTGCCGCCGGACGTCTGGCGAACCGTTCCCCATGTATTGTCAAACACCAATTCCTCCAAATCCAGCCGCTGACCCCATCCAATACGCTCCAGAACGGGAATGTCCGGAAAATGGGGCGTAAATCCAAAGGTCAGGAGAGCGATCGGGTCCACCTCATCCGGTATGGATAAAATCCTTCTGACATCCTCTTTGCGATAAAAACTGACCCATCCCATGCCTATCCCTTCCGCTCGCGCCGCCAGCCACATATTTTCAATGGCGCAGGCGGTGGACATGAGATCAGTCTCCGGAATCGTGTTGCGCCCCAGGACGTGCGGACCTCCGCGCGAGGAATCGTTGGTGACGCAGACCGTCAGCGGCGCCTGCGCGATGCCTTCGATTTTCAGCCGCAGATAGTAAGCCTGCCGCAACTCTTTATAGTTGTCGGAGGCGCGCACCCGCTCTCTCTCCACGACTTCCTGCAGCCGCTGCAGAATAGCCCTGTCGGTCACCGCTATGAAATTCCATGGCTGCATATACCCGACCGACGGAGCGTGATGCGCCGCCCAGAAAATCCGGGCGATCACATCCTCTGGCAGCGGATCAGGCAAAAACACGCGCATATCCCGCCTGGCGGCAATGGTCTTGTATACCGCGTCCCGCTCCTGAACCGTAAAATCAGATGCGACTGGCCGCTTCCCTGCGGCAGAACCGCCGTCTTCATGCATGCCTTCTTGCGTGCCTTCATGCATGCCTTCTTGCACGTCCTCATGCATGCCGCCTTCGCCAAGGTTCGAGGGCCTTTCGTCAGGGTTCGCGAGCCCTTCGCCAGTCTGATGCGGATTCGCCACCCGCGCATCCGCAAATGTAGCCGTCTCCGCCAGCACGCGACATGCGTTTTGAATGAGCGGCAATGCAAAGAGTCCTCCGGCGCCCTCCCCGATTCGCAGTCCCAGAGAGATGAGCGGCGACAGGCCGAGATGGTCAAGCAGACGGGAATGAGCAGGTTCGGGAGACAGATGGGAGGCAACCAGGACATGACGGATGTCCGGATTGAGACGATGCGCCCAAACGGCCGCGACCGTCGTCGTCACTCCATCCAGAAGAACCGGAACGCCGGCCGTCGCAGCCTCCCCTATGGCCCCCGCCAGCGCGGCGATCTCCAGACCTCCCATGGCCGCCATCAGATCCCACGGATCTTCTGTGGAGGCCCCGTGAACGCGCAGGATTCGCGATACGATCGCACGTTTGTTCAGAATCCCCTGCTCCGACACACCCGCGCCCGCGCCCACAGCCTCGTCGGGGGTGAGCCCCAGCATGGCGCACGCCATCGCAGCAGCCACTGTGGTATTGCCAATCCCCAGTTCGCCGATCAAGATCATGTCACAACCATCGCGTATCTGGAGCGCGGCACCCTCCGCGCCAATGGCCGCAGCCTGCTTCGCCTGCTCTCTCGACATGGCCGGCCCATGGGCCATATTGTTGGTGCCGGCCATTACTTTTCGCACGATGGCGTACGGATGTCTGACAGGCGAGGCCACCCCCACATCGATCAACTGCAGGGGCACCTGTAGACGACGGGCCAGCACACTGCTCACGGCGCTTCCCATGCAGACATTGACCGCCATCTGTTCGGTGACCTCACGATCGTAGGCGGACACTCCCTCCGCGCTCACACCATGATCAGCCGCAAAGATCAACATAGCCGGTTTTTGCACCGCGGGTATCACGCGGCCCGACATCCCCGCCAACCGGATGAGAACATCCTCCAGTTGCCCCAATCCCCCAAGCGGCACGGTCAGGTTGGCCAGCCGCTCCGCGCAGCGCTGCATGCTGGCATGGTCCCCCGTCAATTGCGAAACACGTCCGTACTGTTCTGATAGACAATATCGCTCTTGTTGGCTCTCGCGTTGACCGTCCGCGCCAACACGAACAGGAGGTCGGACAGTCGGTTGAGATACTGGAGAGTCGGCGGATGAATGGACTCCTGCTGCATCAGGCTGACCACACGCCGTTCCGCCCGGCGCACCACCGTGCAGGCGGCGTGCAGGCCGGCGGACGGCTGCACGCCGCCGCGCAGCACAAATTTCGTGACCTGTTCGGATTCTTCATTATAGCGGTCGATGTGCGGCTCCAATTCCGCCGCCGCATCGGCGGGCGTTCTGTATGCGTAGTTCTCAGGGTTCGCGGCGGCCAGATCGGCGCCCACATCCCACAAACGCTGCTGCGCCGCAATGAGCAGATCCATGATGTCCGCGTCCCGACCTGCATCGAGCTGGCTAACGGCGAGACCGATGAAAGCGCCTGCCTCGTCAACCGACCCGTAGGCTTCCACTCTTGCATCATCCTTGTAGCGCCGTACGCCGCCAATCAATCCCGTCTTTCCCTGATCACCGCCGCGAGTGTAGATCCGCATAGCGATTCCTCCCCTTATTGCGCTGTGCTGTATGTTCGGACAAGCCCGCCCTGGCGTATGGCCGGCGCCTCGACCCAGCCGGCCACGCGTGCAGCGACTGCGATTTGCGATTCGCCAACCACGCGGTTCTATTGTCTGAGACACTGTCGATAGATATATTCTGGATCAAGATGCTCGCGCATCACGGTCTCCAGTCGATCGTAGGCTGCATCCCGCGTCTCCTGAACCCGAACGGACACTTCCTGTTCGGGCAGGCCCCGCTCACTGCGGATACGATTGAGCCATGCCGTGCGAAATACATCATTGTGGAAGATCCCATGCAGATACGTGCCAATCGTCCGACCGTCAGCCGAGACGGCGCCCTCCATCTGTCCTCCTTCGGCAGACAGACTGCGCGTCTGCGCAAACGGCCGTCGCGCATCGCCATGCACTGTGCGGCCCATATGAATCTCGTATCCATGTACTGCGATACCCAGAAAATCTTCGCTGAGCTCACCGTCCACCAACACCGTAACTTTCTCCGGAAACAGCGTGGTGACGCCGTCCAGCAGTCCCAGTCCAGGATATTCGACCGCCGCGTCCGATTCCTGAAGATACGGATCGCACACGCGTGCGCCTAGCATCTGGTACCCCCCGCAGATGCCAAACAGCCACACGCCACACGCCTGGGCTTCACGCAGCACAGCCGCCCACCCTCCGGTCCAAAGCCATTCCAGATCACCCATGGTGCTCTTGGTGCCGGGGAGAATCACGGCGTCGGCTCCGCGCATATCTTCCGGTTTACGGCAGAAATAAGCCTGCACGCAAGGCTCCAGAAAAAGAGGGTCGAAATCTGTGAAATTGGCGATGTGCGGCACGTCCACAATCGCGATGCGCAGGAAGTCAGCGCCTGCAGGGCCGTTCGTGCGGTCATGCGTGCGGTCATTCGTGTGGTCGTCCACGCGGCGGTCCATCGACAGATCCTGGTCCGCAACGGAACGGCTGGATCCCCGATAGCGCTCCGCTGCGAGACCCACGGAGTCCTCTTCATCAATGCCGAGATCGCGTATATAGGGAATGACTCCAAGCACGGGAACGCCCGCATACTCCCCGAGCATCCTGCGGCCCTCCTCAAACAGGCCAGGATCGCCGCGAAACTTGTTGACAATGACGCCTTTGACCCGCGCGCGTTCATGCGGTTCAAGAAGTTGCAGCGTTCCCACAACAGAGGCAAAGACTCCGCCCCGGTCGATGTCGGCCACGAGGATGACGGATGCATCGGCCATTTCGGCGGTGCGCATATTCGCGATCTCCTGCGACTTCAGATTCATTTCCACGGGACTGCCGGCGCCTTCGATCACAATGACATCGTACCGCTGCGCGAGAAATCTGTAGCTCTCCAGCACCGCTTCCCAAATTTCTTCCTTGCGGTCGAAAAAGTAATCGCGGGCCGAGCGTGTATCGTGAACGCGTCCCTGAACGATGACCTGTGAACGCGACCCTCCAATCGGCTTGAGCAGCACGGGGTTCATGTGCTCATTGGGCAGAATCCCGCACGCCTCCGCCTGAACGGCCTGCGCCCTGCCAATCTCGCGCCCGGACGGCGTAACCGCCGAGTTGAGAGACATATTCTGCGATTTGAAGGGCGCCACGCGATGCCCATCTCTGTGCAGAATGCGACACATGGCAGTGCAGATCACACTCTTGCCGACATTCGAGGCGGTTCCGACAAACATGAGACTTCTGGCCATCTACGGTTCACTCCAGGATGTGCTGACTTGCCATGCGATCTCCCGGAACGCTGCGCGCCCGCACCTCTTGCCGTCCATTTGATCATGAAGACGATGACCGCAACCGAGAAAAACAAGGGCACTCCCACCAACACGGTGGAGTGCCTGCAAACGAACACGATTCGTCCGCAAACACCTCCCTATCGACCGTAGGTTACAGTGGTGTTCCAAAAAGGCAGGTCTCCTGGCTCAGGTTCAACGCCTCCCATTCCCTTCCCAAGCAGACGCGCTCAGTGGTGTCGAATCGAGGCTCACCTTTACAGTGGCGGGACCGCATCGGATTTTCACCGATTTCCCTATTGAGTTCACCCGAGAGTGAACACCTTTTCCGAAGCTATAAGAGGTTGTTCAAAAAGGGGTCAGAACTCCCCGGCGCATTACCGCGTCAGCGCCAAGGGGAGCAGTGATAACCCAAATTAGGGCAGGCGCGAAGCGGTGCATATAGCGTCCGACTAAAGCCTCGGACGCTATATCTGGAATCACTGCGCCTGCATCGAGGACTTTATCACTGCTCCCCTGGAATGCTCCCTCACGTACCCAAAACGTACGCTCGGTCCGCATTCTTGGCTCGCTTCCTTGCACTGCGCGGGTCTTACCTGCCCCCTTTTTGAACAGGCTTTATAAAATTGTGCGGCTGAACCGCTCCCCAAAGGCTTTAGCCAGGGGCTCGCGGCGGCTTTTGGGTCAACAATGCCCCCCACGGCAAGACTAGCACACTTCGCGTCGCGCAGGCAATGAAGAGATCCTGTGTCACTTCGCTGCAGCCTGCGCACATTGATCATGGCTGTATAGGATGCGTAAAGCTCCCAGCCTTAGCAATGTGTTCTATGACCCATATGCCGAGTTATGGTCGGCGTGCAGCGACAGAATCCGCATCCACTGTTCATCACGATAAGCCAACGCGCGAAACCCGCGTACGATTCTAAAACTATATACCCGTGCTCCATTCGGACCGGACCGTGAGTGAATGACCTCCCACCGTAGGCCCGTGTCACGATACACCTGGTTCCATGTCATTTCCGACAATTTTCGCAGCGTTCCTAAAATCGCGAGTTGCTCTGCTTTTTGCGGGCCAAGAAGCCCGCGTTGAAATGCGGGGTTATTGAGATCCAGACGCAGAGACACATCATCGTCCATCTCTAATTCGCCTTTCCAGATCATCGAGATTCGACTCAACTGGTGGATTGTGTTTTGTCCATTCCAAGGCTTCATCCACAGCCTGCTTCACGTCCGGTTTGTACAGCCACCGCTCGCTATCGGGCACAAATTCCCCCATCTTAACCACCCATACGCCAGGCTCAATCTCGTCAACAACTACGAGTCGTCCCGCATATTCCTTTCCGAGCGATATTTGACCGTTATTCCCAATGGTTTTAATGGACTGCACAATCTTCACCCCCTATCATTTCCTGTGTGCATTAGTGCCTTATTATAGCACGCGTCACACCTCTGACATACATACCACACGCATACAATGAACCTCAGATTCGATCGAGACGCCAGTCATGCTCTCCCGGACGCTGAACAGTTTGCTCTGAGGCTCCCGTCCTTCCTGCGATTACAGCGGCGTGAGCCGCGTCTGCTTGGGCAGGAAAGACGGGAGTCCCGGATCGGAGCGGAGAGACTGTCCAGTTCCGCCGACTGCGGATTGCGGCGTTCAGTTGCCAATGAATCTATCCCGATGCTCATGATGCATGACTCTCCTCCCGATGCTGTGATCCGCGCCGCGCCCGTTCACGCTACTGGAAGGAATGCAGCTTCCTGTCAAGCGCGCCGGGCGCAACGGCGAACGCTTGCGCGCGCTTGAATCCGTTCGGGGCGCCCCGAACGACCGTCAACGCCTTGTAGTACTCGATGAATGGAAAGTTGGACGTCTCACCCCGCGCATACGCGTATTCCGCCATCCCATCGACCCACCGCTGGTATGCCTCTTCTCCCACTCTTACGAATACTTCGGGATGATAGCCGTAGGGATCTTCCCAATTGTCCGCATAGTATAATTGCCCCGCCCAGTGCGCGGGCAGCGCCCGCTCGATGGTCTTCAATCCTGCATAAAACCGTGCGTCCTGAACGATCAAGTGCGTATTTGCGTGATCCTTGTGCATACTTTCCTTCCAGTGCGTGATCAAGACATTCGGCTTGACTTCCCGAATGACATCGCACACGGCATACTTGACCTCGTCGTCGACCGGCAGTTCACCGTCCTTATAGTCTAAAAATCGGACAGCGGCGCCGATGTGCCCCGCAAAACGCAGTGCTTCCGCGCGCTTTTGCTCTCCATATTCGGCCGGCGACAGCCGGGGGTGGCCTTTTTCACCGGGCGTCAAATGCAGCATGGTCACGGAATGCCCCTGAAGCACATGCTCCGCCAACACCGCTCCCGCCGTCAAATCCATGTCTCCCGCGTGCCCGCCGATCGCCAGTATATTCAAATGGATCCACTCCCGTTCTCTCAATTGTCAGTTCAGGCCATGCGTCAGTCCAGCATCAAACGCATGACTTCAAACCGACGCGTGACAGCAAACCCAGCCCTCAGATACAGATGTCCCGCGGGCGATGTCTCCCCAGTCCACAAGAACCATGCTGTGTGCAATCCCTCGGCCCGCATGGCCTCCATGCAGCGATAGAGCAGAATTTTCCCCAACCCTGCGCCCTGCCGCTGCGGATCGACGCCGAAGGGACCAAACCGCTCGGCGATTCCATCGTATCCACCGTACATGCAGAACCCTTCCACAATCCCCTGCCGCACCGCAACGAGAAACCGGTGCATGGGAACCCCCTGGACGAGCGCCTCGCGGATGGCCCGACCCCAGTCGGCGTTGAACACCCGCGTGCTGAAGTCGATCACCTGTGTCAAATAGGGCATGGTCAACGGCCCGAAATCATAGCCTTCCGACCTGCGCAAGACTTCCAACTGCCTGACATCGTCCGGAATCTCGTAGCCAACCAATCCCTTGTCCATGGCGGCGCAGCCATAGTAGACCCGGAATCCCGCCGCTTCCAGCAGCAGCTTCCCCGCCGGATACGCGACGGCGTCGATTCCCGGAAGAAAATAGTTCGGCGCGTAAGACGAGAAGTAGACAGTCTTTCGATCCCGTGCTGAACAATAGTCCCTTGCAGCAGCAAACAGCGCCCGACCGATACCCTGCCGCCGATAGTCCGGATCCACGCAAAAGAACGTAATCCAGGCGGAGCCAGGTTCCAAATCGGAGCCCCACATGGGTGTCGACCGCACGACCGCGAACAGCGCGCCCGCGACCCTTCCGTCGCGCAGGGCGACGAACAGCCCTGCGGGATCAAAGTTCACGTCCGCCAATACCCGTTTCATAAATACCGCGCCCGAGATCGGATCCTGGGGCATCGACCGATTCCACACTGCGACGATTCCTTCTTCGTCGCCGCCTTGATAAGTCCGGATCAAGACACTCACCTCATCCTCTCATTCCGTTGTTCCCTAATCCTGTCCCGGAAAATCACGGTAGTCCGTGCCAGTCGGACGGCTTATGCATCCGCCAAGAACACCGCCGATGCCTTTTCATCCGGCTGTTGGCGCCGGAGCGATCGAATGCCGCCCGACCCCTAGTCGTACAGTTCTGCATCGCGCACTTGCCGCGCAAACTGCGACAGCGCCTCGCTCTCGTCCGTCAGATAACTCCGCGCCGCGCCGTCGATGATGGCCGCGCGCAAACGATCGTCCCCAGCCAGGAGGTCGAAAAAAGGACGGGCGCCTGATTGTACAGAGAGAAACCGAAAATCGCCCGCGTATAGAAAAGCGACCTCCTGAAGCAGGAGGATACCCGTCTTGAGAGCGTGGATCGCACGCGCATCGGTGATATGCAACTGGACACCCTCACACAGTTCGCCGGCATAGACGGAATCATGCGGGGAAAAATAGACGGGCCGCGCGGCCACGCCCGGCGCTGCAAGGGCGTTGAACCGCTTGGCCAGCGCGTGCCCGTCAATCCAGGGGGCGCCAATCATTTCAAAGGGTCGACCGGTTCCGCGGCCCACGCTCACATTGGTCCCCTCAAACAGGCACGTGCCAGGATACAGGAGCGTCATCTCCGGCGTCGATGTGTTGGGCGACGGAGACACAAACGGCAAGCCGGTTTCGCCAAAGAGCATCGACCGTCTCCAGCCCTTCAGGGGCACAACCGTCAAATCAACCGGAGCGGCCATTCCTGACTGGTGGAAGCGCGCGAGTTCGCCCATGGTCAGTCCGTGCCGGTTCGGTATTCCGCGCATGCCGACGAAGGAAGCGAACTCCGCGGGCATCGCGTAGCCCTCGCGACTCGCGCCGATGGGATTCGGACGATCCAGGACCACGCAGGGCAAGCCCGCTTGCGCGCACGCATCCAGGCACAGGGCGGTCGTATTCATGTTGGTGTAATACCGGCAGCCAATGTCCTGCAAATCGATGACGAGCACATCGATTCCAGACAGCATGGCAAGTGTTGGTTTTTTGGCGTCGCCGTACAGGCTGTATGCAGGCAGGCCCGAGTGCCGGTCAACGGCGAAGTCGACATGTTCACCCTCTTTGGCGCTGTTGCGGACGCCATGCTCGGGACCGTAAAGCTTGACCAATCGACAGTCAGAATCGCCCAAGAACAGGTCGATGACGGGCGTCAACCGACTGTCTGTCATGGCATAGTTGCTGACCAGTCCCACCCTCCGCCCATGGATGGTCTTGCGTTCGCTTTCAAAGAGGACCTCGACGCCCAGTTTCACCATGGTGACGCACCTCCCCTGCATGCAGACTCAAAACGTCGCATCGAAAACGGAAACCGTATTCATGGTGATCCCGGCACATTGCGGATGTTTCCCGTCGCAAAAACGGATCTGGTGATTGAAATTGTATTCCGAAACCGTTAGCCGTACACCTCATCGGTCGCCCGGCAGCCGAGAAACATCATGGCCAATATGGCGCGCGCGGCGGTCACCGCATCGCCTGCCTCATACATGACGGTGCGGGCGCCAATCCGTTTCGTTCCGGGCATCAGATGGGCAGCGCCAGCCTGCGCTGTCGAGATAAATTCGACTTCGCAGCGCAGTGAATCCTGCATCTCCAATCGGAAAGCCGCGAAGTGCCCTTGCGTTCTGAGTCTGACCACCGCGGTTTCCGCGCGTTGACGGATCAGCGCCTGCGCTCTTTGCGGGCTGAGACACCGCGCCGACCAGCGTTCGATCGCGTACTTGACGATCGCAGTCTCTGCGTCAGGCAGCGCAGCGGCGGTTTCGACCGCTAGTTTGTCGTCGCCAGTGACGAGAATGACGGGAACGCCGAAATGAGCGGCGATCGCCGCATTGATCTCCAGTTCGCCCACGGAACGGCCGTTGATTCGGACGTCATAGATCTGGCGACCCATCACGGTCTCATTGGCGACGCCGACGGATCCGCCCACTCGCGCGTGGTAGCCCACAAAGAACGCGCCGTCATACCCGGCCCCGACGCCGTCCATCATGGAGAGCGGTTTGCCGCTGCCGCGCATGAGATCGGCGCGCGGATCCAGTCTGTCGGGCAGGAGATTGCGCTTCGACCAATGTGTGTCGTTGACCACGACAGAGGTGGCTCCCCCCGCAAAAGCTCCCGCTATCGCCGCATTGACATCCGCAGTCATCATCTCCCGAAAAAACGCGTATTCCGCAGCGCCGGGAAACATTTCGTCGCCGCTGACCACGGCCGATACGCCTTCACCGTCTGCGCTGATATAGATTCGCACGCCATATCTCCCCTTTGACCCTTAGAGGTTGTTCAAAAAGAGGTCAGAACTCCCCGGCGCATTGCCAGGCAGCGCCTCCGCACACCCCACCCGCCCTATGCCCTGTGCCCTGTCCTCCATCATCATTGGCCAGCCTGGGCAAGAACACGCGACACAAACGACTCAACCACAGTTCCCGCGATCACATCGGGATTGCGCTGCAGTTCATGGAGGCCGCTCCTGAGCCGGCGGACCTGCGGCGCCGGAAGGGCGCCGCGCTTTTCCTGTTGCGCCGCAAGAATAGCCGCCATTCCCAATCTGCCTTGAAAAGACAACAATTGGGCAAAAGGAGCGATTTCTTCGTACAGCGCATGATCGGGGAGTCGCTGCGCCAAGGCCGCATTGACCGCCGCCATGGCATGAAACTGGCTGTACAGGAGCGTGTCGGTCAGGGATCGTGTGACAGACTCCTGTTTCCAGAAAGCCGATACCGCTCTCGCCAGCAGTACAGGTTGCAGATTGTCGTAGTAGCGGGAATTTTCGTTCTCTGCAAATAACCGAAAGTCGGCGTACGCCGGACCCCCAATCGCTTTTAGCGCCGCATTCCAGGATGCGTAAGGTCGATAGTGCGCCGGATTATGAAGATAGCTCGCGGCTGTCCACAACGCCACCTCCGATGCGCGCGCCTGAAGCATGGGATTGAAAAGATAACCGGCGACGAGTTTAGGGATACCCGGCGCGCGGCCGATAAGCGGACCCATGAATAATTCCGGTTTGTGCGCCACAACGTAGGTAAAGTCATTGACTGGATAGTTGTCCCAGATCACGATGCGATGTCCCATATCGTTCTCAACAGCCCGCACCTGAGCGGCCGTCATCGAGTTTGAGAGAACCCACGGACCGGTCCAGATCGGCTCAATCGCAGGCAACAGGTACTTCTTCAGCCCGGACCAATAGGGGATGTCCCGTGTGCCAAAGTACATCGTCTCCGCGAGCAGCAGACGAAATTGGGGATCCCTGGCCCGTTCTGTCCGCCACACATAGTCTGCCAAGGACGATTGGGCGCGCGCCAGATTGCCGCCGTAGCGCACCGCGTCCGCGTGATTGAGCGTTCCTGTAATGTCGTCGAAACTCAGCATAAACGTATTGACTCCCGCCGCCCGGAGCTGGTTTATTTTTCGAATCAGGAGCGTGCGGTCGGTTTGGGAACTGTAGGTGATGCTCAGACCGGGACTGATCGAATACACAAACTGAATCCCGTTCGCCCGCGCCCCGGCAATCAGTGTCCGCATCGTTCGCCAGGCGGACGCGGGATAGAGTTGACGCCAGTCGACCCGTTCATATGGATCGTTTTTTGGCGCATACACAAACGCGTTCATATCATGCTGATGCATGAAGCGAAACATATGAAGTGTGTCGCGCACACTCCAGGAGGGTCCGTAGAATCCTTCCACAACCCCTGCCAGAAAGGACGGACCGGGGATTGATGGGGCACGGCGGTCCACAGACGCGCGACTGCCGTGGATATTCGGCACGCCGCCCGTGTAACTGCCGTGGGTGTTCGGCACGCCGCCCGTGTGTCTGGCGTGGGTGTTCGGCGCGCGGCCCGTGTGTCTGGCGTACGGTTCCTGCGCGGGGCCGGCGACCCACACGACCGCCGCCGCTGCCAGCGCCGCCGCTGCCACAACACGCGTAGCCTTGCCTGACCTGCCAAGCGTCATGCGTCCTGAAGCCTCCTTATCCCGAAATATCGCCGCAGGCGTATTTTTCTTCCCGGTTGTTGGTGCTGCGCAAGTGAGATTTTGCCTCGCAAAACTCAGGCATGGATGTCTATCCCAAAACCAACATGGCCTGACGGCCACCGCCAACCATGGCAACTTGCCAGACGCGCCTGACAAGTTGCCGTATAAAAACACGGTGGTCCCTGCCTGTCAGGACGGATCATGCATGCCGCTGCCGCTCAGACAGCCGCGGCCTGAAGGCCGCTAATACTCGCTGCAGCGGCATGCATGATCCGTCCTGGCGGGAGTCCAGCGCTGTCGCTAAACTCGCGACGGGCACAATACAGGACTCCTCCCCGAGTGGGCCTTGTAACTGTGAAAGACTTCGCGGCGCCCGTTTCACAGGAGGGCGCGCATCACCAGATTGTGCAGCGATCTGCGCAGTCGCAGAGGATCCCCTTCGCGGCCGTAATGAACGCGGTTGGTGAGCAGCACCATCCAGACCTGTTCCGCGCGGTCGATGGAGATTGAGGTGCCGGTAAATCCGGTGTGGCCGAAGCTGGACGGTGACCACAGGTCCCCCATGTGATCATACGCGTCTCCCCGGAGGCACCATCCCAGTCCACGGCGTCCGTCAAGCCCCTCGGTGAAACATTGCAACGCCGTCTCCATCGCCCGGCGGGACAGTACCTGCGGACCGTTGCCAAGCCACATGCGGGCATACCGCGCAACATCGTGCGCCGAACTGAACAATCCGGCGTGTCCACAAACGCCCCCAAGCGAATACGCGTTCTCATCGTGCACAAAAGCGTAAGCGGCGCGCCCGTTGCCTTTGACAATCTCTGTCGCGGCAAAGCCAGGCGGACTGTAGGGCGTTTCGCCCCACGCATCCTCTCCCGGTTCCGCCAGAGCGCGGGTGGGTCGAAACGACGTCTCATTCATGCCGAGCGGCAGAAAGACGTTCTTCTTGACAAACTCGTCGAGCGGCTGTCCGGAAATCAGTTCCACCAAGCGGCCCAACAGCATGAATCCGATATCGCTGTACACGACGCGGTGACCAGGCTCGCAGACAAGAGGAATCTGGGCCACGCGACGCCAACGCGCCCCGACATCCGGAAGAGCAGGCAAAGAATCGCCTGGGGGCAGTCCCGATGAATGCGCAAGCAAATGTTTGACAGTCACCATACGCTTGATTCCGTCTCCATATTCCGGGAAATACGTCTCAAGTCGATCGGAAAGCAGCACTTCGCCGCGATCGATCAACAACAGGATGGCCGGCAGCGTCGCACACACTTTCGTCAATGACGCGAGATCGAAAATCGTCTTCACCGTCATCTCCCGCCGCTGGTCCGGAAGGTCGATCTCCATTCCGGACACCACGGTGCACACGGTCGCATCACCCTGACCAAGGACAAGGACCGCGCCCGGCGTCTCTTTCAAGCCCGTCGCCCGCAAAAGGCGGTCCCCCACCAGACGAAGCCTGTCCTCCGAAAATGAGGTGACTGCCAGCGCCTCACGATCTATCTCGATATCCAAGCGCCAACCTCCCTTTCACATTTCACCGTCGGCAATCCCACGATCGGGTACGGGGACGACCCACAACGCCTGCGCGGCGCTCACATTTGCGATCCATCGGCGAAGCGCGGGAGGCAGACGGTCGCGGCTAGCTCTTGCGATGCCTCGCCGCCGCTGCTCCCGTCGCATCCAGGATGTCAATACTCTCCTCAAACTTCCGGCTGGCGACGCCGGTGAACAACAGATCCATTACAAATAATGAGTTTAACCGCGAGGTCATGGCCGCTGCGCGAATCACCGATTCGTCCGCCGATACATAGAGGGCGATGTCCGCGAGTTCACGCAGCGGATTTTTTCTGTACTGTGTCACCGTAATCAATGTCGCCCCGCGCCCCCTGGCAATCTGCGCAACCTCCAGAGTGTCAGTCGTAAACCCCGAATAGGACACGCCAAGAAGAACATCCTTGTCGCATAGCTGCGTCGCATAGATGACACTCTGATGGTAATCTCGAAAAGACATCGCCGACAATCCGATGCGCAGCAGCTTCGTGGCCATATCTTCCGCGATAATGCCGGAAGCTCCGACACCGAACAGGCAGATGCGCCGCGCCCCGGCCAGCTTCTCGACAGCCCTGCCCAGCGTATTCACGTCCACCAGACTGGCGGTATGCTGAATGCCCTGAAGGGACCGCTCCTTCACAGCGTGAACAATGGTCTCCAAATCCGAGCCCTGTTCAATCTCCTCATAGAGTTTGGGAGATTGCGTCTGTTCCTTCTGATAGTCTCCGGCGACGCGCAGTTTCAGATCGTGGAATCCGTCAAATTTGAGCGACTGCCACAACCGCACCACGGCAGCACTGCTCGAACCGCTCTGCTCCGCCAATTCCGCCAGGTTCATCTTAAGAAATGAACCCGGATCCTGTAGAATGAAGTCCGCGATCTTGCGTTCTGAAGGCGCCAATTCCTGCGCCTGACGCAATCTGACCAATCCGCCGTCGAGTGCCATGGAAAACTCCTTTCGCTGTATCGTTCGCCGTTTTATGAAATCTCTTGCCACAGAATGTTGAAACTCATTTTCACAATACCATATTGACCATCCTACGTCGTCCCATCATCGCCATATCTGCAAACGGAAAACGCCCAATGTACGCGAGCGCCCGGGCCCAGCGCGAGGACGGGCGTCTGGAAGGCATTCTCTCATTGACACTCTCCACACGCAGGTAGTAACGTTCATAGGTAACTGACCCGCAGTAAAGAAACTGTTCAAAAAGGGTGACGCACATGGAACTGTACGTCGGCATTGACGGAGGCGGCTCAAAAACACGGGTGGCCGTGATGGATCTCGTCTCGCAGCAGGGAATTGCCGTATCCGGCGGAGCGAGCAATCCAAACAGCGTGGGCTGGGACGTCGCCCTGACGCGAATTCGCGAACTGATCGAAAACGGTCTGACGCAACTCGGGGCGCAGGCGCTTCACCTTCAGTCACTGTGCGCCGCGCTTTCGGGCGTCAGTTCCCGGGAGGCAAGCCAACGCATGGAACAGGAACTTCACGCGTTGTTTCCGGGTGCCCGCATACAGGTTGTTCCAGACGCACTGGCCGCCCTGTCGGCGGGTACGGAAGCGCGTCCAGGCGTCGCGCTGATCGCGGGCACGGGCACGATCGCAATCAGCGAGGACCGCTCCGGAACCGTAAGGCGCGCGGGCGGACACGGGTACCTGATCGGCGATGAGGGAAGCGGCTTCGACATCGGCAGACGCGGCGTCATGGCCGCCCTGCAATCCTTTGAACGCAGGGGCCCAACGACTACTCTGGAGGATCAGTTATGTCAATTTTGTGAAACTATGCATCCGGACGACGCCGTCACTGTGATTTATCGCAGCGATCATCCCGTCGCAAGAGTCGCTGCGTTTGCGCCCTCCGTGATCCGGAATGCGGCGCATGACCCTGTCGCAGCGGGTATTGTCACAGCCGCCCTCGATGCGCATGCGGCTCTTGTCGAATCGGTCATCGCGCAATCGCAGAATAAATGTGACGATCCGATCGTACTCGGGGGCGGCTTATACGCACATAACGACCATTGGCTCACAGAGTTGCAGCATCGGCTGCCCGATCGCGCATTTCGCCTGTTGGCGCACAGTCCAGCGACCGGGGCGGTGCTGCGGGCAGTCAAACAAATGACAGATAAACCACTGGACGGAACGATCATCCGGTCCTGGGATACAATCTCACACAGACTTGATATGTCTGACCAGTGATCGTTGACCATCGGACGCTGGGCGCTCGGCACTGGGCACTGGGCGCTCGGCGCTGGTCATGCTCGGACGCTGGGCGCTGACCGCTGGTCATGCCAGGCGATCGGTTATGGGACCGAAAATGCCTTGCCGACACTGCGCACCGCCCTGTTCAGCAAACGTCCCTCAATGACGCATGAGATCTTCATCTCCGATGTGCTGAGCATGCGGACAGTCGCCCGCACGTCCTGCAGGGCGATAAACATGCGAGACGCCACGCCGGGATTGCTGACCATTCCCACTCCACTGAGGGAAATGCGGGCCAGTCCTGTCTCCTCCACCAGCGTTTGGTAGGACAACTGGTCGGCGACTGAGTGAAACGCCCTGTAGGCCCTCGCCGCATACGCCTCCTTCAGGGCAATCGAGATGTCGTGCCCTGTCGCAGTCTCGCTGTATGCGATCATGAGGACGGGAATATGTTCAGCGGCAAGAACGGAAAAGGCGCCCACAAGCGTCTTCGCGTAAGACGATACGCCAAGCAACGCCACGCTGGCCACGCCCGCTTCATAGGTCAGTTCCGTGGCCACAGGCGACGCATGCTCAAACGGTGAACAGTCTCTTGCTGTCACAGTATCCCCACATCCGTATTCGGCAGAGCGCCCGCATTCGCCTCGGCGGCCCCAGCCGTCATCGGCCGCGCGCCCGCATGCCCCTCAGCGGCCCCAGCCGTCATCGGCCGCGCGCCCGCATGCCCCTCAGCGGCCCCAGCCGTCATCGGCCGTGCACCCGCATGCTCCTCAGCGGCCCCAGCCGCCTCAGCCGCCAACGTCCCAACGCCCAAGTCCACGCCTGGCAGAGCGCCCGCACCCGTGAGCGGCGCATCCAGTCGATGCATGTCGCTGGCCTGTTCTCTCCTCACCAGCACACGGGCGCGACCATGGGCCACCAATACGGCCGCAGGGCGCGGAATTCGATTATAATTGCTGGCCATCGAATAATTGTAGGCGCCGGTGCATGACACCGCCACAATGTCGCCCGGATTCGCACGGGGCAAGAGCGCATCCCATACGAGCATGTCGCCGCTTTCGCAACATTTTCCGGCAATCGACACCAGATCGTCCGCAGGATCGCGCATGCGATTGGCGACCGCCGCCTCGTACTTTGCCCCGTACAGCGCCGGGCGAGGATTGTCGGTCATGCCGCCGTCCACCGCCACATACGTCCTGACGCCCGGAATTTCTTTGCGGCTCCCCATCCGGTAGAGCGTGGTTCCCGCCTGCGCGACAATGCTGCGGCCGGGTTCCAGCATGAGCAGGGGCAACGCCATGTTGTGGCTTGCAAACGCGCTCTCGGTCACCTGGATCAACTCGCGCACAAGCGTCAAAATCGCAGTCGGCGTGTCTTTGGCGGTATACCGGACGCCAAGCCCGCCGCCGAGATTCAGAACCTCCGTGGACATTCCGTATTTTGTGCGCAGAAGAACGCACAGTTGCGCCAGCCGCTCGGCGGCCAACCGGAATCCTTCCACGTCAAAAATCTGCGAACCGATGTGCGAGTGCAGGCCCACAAAACGCAACGCGGGATGCTCCCGAACGAGCGCCGCCGCCTGCTCGATCTGCCCACTGTACAGATCGAAACCAAATTTTGAGTCCTGCTGGCCTGTCGATATGAATTCATGCGTATGCGCATCGACGCCGGGGGCAACGCGCAACATCACGTCCACAGCCTTCCCCGCGCGTTCCAACAGGTCATGCAGCGTTTCGATTTCATGGAAATTGTCAATGACGATCACGCCAATACCCTCGGCTATGGCAAACTGAAGTTCCGTGTCGGTTTTGTTGTTTCCATGCAAACAGATGCGCGCGGGGTCAAAACCCGCCGCCAGCGCCGTATGCAGTTCTCCCGCCGACACCACATCCAGCCAGAGCCCCTCCTCGTCTGCGATCTGGCACATCCCCACAGTGCAGAACGCCTTGCAGGCGTATGCGATCCGGGAACGGATTCCCCGTTCCTCAAACGGCTGTCGATACGTTCTCATGAGATCGCGAATCAGAACTTCGTCATACACATACAGAGGCGTGTCAAACTCCTGGACGAGCCGTGTCACAGCGCAGCCCCCAATGGCCAGTTCCCCGTTTGCAAGCACTCGGCTGCTCCCGTAAAGTTCCATGATGATTGATTCGCACGCCCCTTTCGCGAGTTGATATATTTTATCACATCATAAGCCGCAAATTATAAAATGTTTGCTCATTATATGCGGGCACATCGCCCTTTGCTCAAAACTGCGCACCATCCGCGTGTACCCGCCCGCCTGTCAAGACATACTAAATGCACGCCAAAGCTGGTTCGAGATGGAGTTGACGCGCGTGAAGCGGAATGCAAACGAAGGACTGTCCAAAGTCTACTGGACGCTCATCGTGACAATGGCCGTGCTTACTGTGTTGGGCGGCGTTCTCTGGTGGTTTGACGGCTACATACTTCACAAATAACAGCATCCAGCGCCGTGTCGCCGCATGACATGCAAGATATGAAAGACTCGCTTGGGGAGGAGTCATATACTGTGCCCGTCGCGAGTTTAGCGACAGCGGTGTCTGAGCAGGGGCACAGTATATGACTCCGACCGGCAGGGACCATCATTTTCCGGACTGGCGCGCATACATGCTCCACGGTTGGGAAATCTATGGTTTGATTGCCAATACCCACTCGTATGACACAAACGGAAAGAAGGTATGCCCCATTGGACAACACACCCCGCCGCACACGCTCGCGAACGCGGATGGCCATCACCATTGCGCTGCTGTTGCTGTTCGCGATTCTGGTTTTGCTGTTGGAGTTTCGAAAGTATCTGATGCTCTCGGCTTTTCGGTAGGCGACGCGGCAGACGTGGCAGACGCGACAGACGGAGCAAACGCGGCAGAGGAGGCTCATCATCCGTGCTACACGGCTTGACTCACGACGACAACAACCGAAGCCACGATGAGAGTATGCGATCACGTCTCGCCAATCCACCGCGGCGTGGCGCGCCGCGCGCGCGTAAAATAACCTTCCTGCCCGCATTGGCGGCCATGGCCGGGTTTTCCCTGCTCACGACGGGCTGTGGGGAGCGCTATCTGGTCTTTCGTCCCGTCGGTCCAGTCGGCCAGGTGGAAAAAGATCTCATCATACTCTCGATCATTCTTGTATTGATCGTGATCATTCCCGTCATCCTCCTGCTCTGGCACATCGTATGGCGGTACCGCGATGTGCCCGGCAACCCCGCGCCGTATGATCCGGAGTGGTCCGAAAGCCATGTGCTGGAGGTGATCTGGTGGGGCATTCCCATCGTCATTGTCGGGATACTCGGCGCCTTCACGGTGCGGGATACATTTCACCTGACCAAACCTCCCGAGAAAACGGCGGCGCCGTTAACGGTGCAGGTCACGTCGCTCAACTGGAAGTGGCTGTTTCAATACCCGGATCAAAAAATAGCGACGGTCAACTTCTGCGAAATTCCGGTCAACCGACCTATTCAGTTCATCCTGTCTGCAAATGGTCCGATGAATTCATTCTGGGTTCCGCAACTGGGCGGCCAGGAATACGCCATGCCAGGCATGGCCATGCGCCTGTGGCTGCAGGCCAACCGGGCCGGCGTGTATTACGGGCACGGCGCGAATTTTACCGGACGCGGCTTCGCGCACATGGCGTTCCATGTGATCGCGCGTCCGCGCACGGAATTTGACGCGTGGGTGCGGCAGGTCCGCCGTCGCGCTCCTGTTTTGACGAAAATCGGCTACCAGAATCTCGTCCATCCGGGCGTCGTGGCGCCAATGTCCTTTTCCGCCTACGCGCCTGGCATCTTTGAAACCGCCCTGCTCAAAGAGAGCGGCATGTACATGAAACGGGATCTGACGATACTCGACAAAATCCACCGCCGCGGAGGAACTTAGGACGGCAGGATCTTGCCGTCCTGCCGTCCATGCGGCTGTACGCGGCCGTCTGGTACAGCCATGGAGGAACGTCAGACGACAGGATCTCCCGCACGCGCGCAGCTTCACCAAGACAAGACGCGCGAAGACGCACAGAGAGCAGAAAGAGGGACCATCATGCCGACACTCCTGCCGCATTTTCCGGCAACCTTCATTGTAACTGGCAATCCGCTGATCTATGGCGCGGAGGTCTCCATCGTGCTCGCCACTGTGGGGATTCTGTTCGTTCTCACGTACTTTAAGAAATGGCGGTGGCTGTGGCGTGAATGGCTGACCACCGTCGACCACAAGAAAATCGCCGTCATGTATCTGATCGCTGCGCTGCTGATGTTTTTTCGGGGCGGCGTCGACGCGATGCTGATGCGCACGCAACTGATGCAACCCAACATGCATTTTCTTCAGGCTGAGCATTACAACCAGATCTTCACCACCCATGGCACGATCATGATTCTCTTCATGGCGATGCCGTTCATCTTCGCCATGTTCAACATCGCCGTTCCCCTGCAGATCGGGGCGCGCGACGTCGCGTTCCCGTATCTGAACGCCGTCAGCTTCTGGCTGTATTTCTTCGCCGCGCTGCTCTTCAACCTGTCGTTTGTCATCGGCGGATCGCCCGACGCCGGCTGGGTGAGCTACCCGCCGCTCGCCGGACTGGAATTTGATCCTGGACCGGGCGAAAACTTCTATCTGCTGTCCCTTCAGATCACAGGGATCGGCAGCATGGCGACCGGGATCAATTTCATGGTCACCATCCTCAAGATGCGGGCGCCCGGCATGACGCTCATGCGCATGCCACTGTTTTCCTGGTCAGTGTTGGCGTCGTCGATTCTCATCATCTTTGCCTTTCCGGTGCTCACCGTCGCGCTTGCCCTTCTGCTGGTCGACCGTCTGGCCGGCGCCCATTTCTTCACGATGCTGCAGGGCGGCAATCCAATGATGTACGTCAATCTCTTCTGGATCTGGGGCCACCCCGAGGTTTACATCGTCATCCTGCCGGCGTTCGGCATTTTTTCCGAAGTGGTCAGCACCTTCTCCGGCAAGCGCATCTTCGGCTACAGCTCGATGGTCGCCTCGCTGATGACCATATCGGTCATCAGCTATCTGCTGTGGGTGCACCACTTTTACACCATGGGCGCAGGCCCGGGCGTCAACAGTTTTTTCGCGGTCGCCACCATGTCCGTCGGCATCCCGACCGGCGTGAAGGTGTTCAATTGGCTGTTCACCATGTATCGCGGCAGAATCCGCCTCACTGTGCCGATGCTCTGGGCGATCGCCTTCATTCCGATCTTCGCCATCGGCGGCGCCACCGGCGTGATGCTGGCCGCGGCGCCCGCCGATTACCAGTACCACAACAGCTTCTTCCTGATCGCCCATTTTCATCAGGTGCTGATCGGCGGAACAGTGTTCGGGATGCTGGCCGGAATGTACTACTGGTGGCCGAAGATGTTTGGCTACATGCTGAACGAGCGCATCGGGCGGTGGGCGTTCTGGCTTTTCAACGGCGGCTTTTATGTCACCTTCCTGCCGCAGTACCTGCTCGGGCTCATGGGCATGACGCGCAGGATGTACACCTATCCCGCCGATATGGGGTGGAATGCGCTCAACTTCATTTCGACGATCGGCGCCTATGTCATGGGCGTCGGGTTTATCGTGCTCGTGCTCGATGTGGTCTACAGCATCCGCTATGGAGAACGCGATGTCACGGGCGACCCATGGAACGGCCGCACGCTGGAATGGTCCCTTCCCTCGCCAGCGCCGCACTACAATTTCGCCCGCATCCCGACGGTGACAAGCCGGGACGCCTGGTGGACAGGCAAACAGGCGCGCGCGAAAGGCGATGCTCCTGCGCCGCCCGAACCATTGCAGCCTATCCACATGCCGAAGAATTCAGGCGGGCCATTCATTCTCGCCGTCATCTTTTTCATCGGCGGATTCGGTCTGGTGTTCAACTGGTATGTACTGGGTCTCCTGGCCTTGCTCGGCATTCTCGTCAACCTGTTGCTGCGTTCGCTGGACTACGATACGGATTACTATGTGCCGATCGAAGAGATTGAACACACGGAAGCAACTCTGAGGAGGGCATAAGAATGACGATTGCGCACGACAGGCTTCCTGCGCGCGAAACCCGCGCCGACCGCGATACGCCTCTGGAATACAGCCTTGAAGAGGGCGCGCTGCGCATCTTTGGATTCTGGCTGTTCCTGGCGACCGACTTGGTGTTGTTCGCCTGCCTATTTGCCACCTACGTCATCCTGCGCGACAACACCGCCGGCGGGCCGACGGAGATGCAACTGTTTGACGTCCCGACATTTACGGCAGAGACGCTGATTCTTCTGACGAGCAGCTTCACGGGCGGCCTCGGCACCTATGCCATGCACCAAGGGAGTAAACGGGGACTGATCGCCTGGATGATCGTCACAGTGCTGCTCGGACTGTCGTTCATCGGGCTTGAAGTCAGGGAGTTCGCCGCCTACGCCACACACGGCGCCCCCCTGCAGAGAAGCGCGTTTCTGTCCGCGTTTTTCACTCTCGTCGGCACTCATGGTTGCCACGTCTCACTGGGCATCCTGTGGATGCTGTCGATTCTCTATCAACTCGCGCGCAGGGGCGTCACGGCGATCACTGCGCGCAAAGTGTTTATCGTCGGACTGTATTGGCATTTTCTCGATATCGTGTGGGTGTTTATCTTCAGTGTGGTCTATCTGAATGGGGTGATGGGCTAATGTCGCAGCATCCGGACCGCCCGTCGGATCACGCTTCCAGTCACGCCGCCGATCGCGCTTCCAGTCACGCCTCGAATCCCCCTTCGGGATCGCCCTGGATGTATATCGCCGGTTTTGTCATATCCATCGCGCTCACCCTGGGCGCGCTGTGGCTGGCGCTCGCCCGGCAGTTCTCCACCGAAGCGCTTCTGACCGTCATTTTGATTTTGGCGATTCTGCAGATCGGCGTGCAGATGTTCTTCTTCATGCATGTCACGGAGAGCCCGCGGCCGCAATTCAATCTGTGGATACT
Source organism: Bacillota bacterium (assembly GCA_021793015.1). Lineage (GTDB taxonomy): Bacteria > Bacillota > Bacilli > Alicyclobacillales > SLC66 > JAKADD01. The sequence goes on along the minus strand of JAJYTO010000004.1, from coordinate 770 downwards.
CGGTCTGGGGATGTTTTTCACATTTGTCGTGATCGCCAGTTCGATATGGATCATGAGCTTTGGGGGCGCCCTCGGTTACTGACAGGCGGCGTCCCTCATGCGTCTCCCGCCGGCGCCGGCCGCCAGCGCGGGTGCAAGCGTGGGTGATATTTTACTTCATTTCAGCCACTGCTCGTAGACGGTGTGCATGAAATGCCCCAAGCTTGGTTCCAGCAGGTTCGTGACGTCCAGCGCCGGATCGACGACGAGCCCCAAGAGAGAGGCCGCCACCGCTATCGCCCACGACACTCCGAACGTGATCTTTTCGCTCATCTTTCGTTGCGTCATGCTCGCAAAGTATTGGATGACGGCGATTACACACAGAATCAGGGCCATGAGAATCATGATTGCGGCGATCCGCTTTCCGTTTGCTCTACACTGATGGGATCGGTTGTCGCTTCTGAACTGCTGATGTGTGTCTTGATCTGAATGTGGACCGCCATCTGCGGATACCCCTCCTCACTCCAGTGTGCGTAGCGCTTGCGCCAAACAGCAGACCCCACCTTCGCCCGAACCAGTACGCCAAACCCCGCCGGATCCGCTTTCATCGCTTGTGTCTTCTTGACCACGCGGATCAACTTCTGGCGAAAGACTCGGTTGGCCATGACTTCGAGCTGTTTGATATCCGGCTTGTCGAGGCGGTGTTCTCCCTGATACACGGCCAACGTTCCTGTCAACTGAACCTTGACATCGGCGACAGGCTGACCGCCCCGCACCGATGTTTTGATGGC
>JAJYTO010000142.1 GCA_021793015.1 Bacillota bacterium | reverse complement strand
CAATGTGACGATTGATCTTGGTACGACAAGCATTGGACCGCTTTCTGTGTGGGTGTTTAACAAGAAATCTTATTTTTCCGATGAGCACTTGACATTGTTCGGAGCCACAAACGCTCAATATGTCTGGATGAAAGCCCATGCGCAGAAAATTTTCTCTAACGAACCCGCAGTGTTCGTCAACCTGAACGCCTTCATCAAAGCCTTCTACAAGCCGTTCCACCCGAGGTATGACGGCCCGAACATGGCCCCGCATGCGGTGGGAATCACGATGAAGCAGTGGGTGGCGGCGGTGGCGAAGGTTAGACCCGCTGCGACAATCGGGTCGTCATTACAGTACCAGTGGAGTCCTTTGGCGACGAAGAAGCAATGGTTTCCCGTCCCCTCCGATCCGTTCTTTGACAAGTCGTTTCCGGTAAAAGATTTGAGAGATGGGTTTGTACTGAGCCACAAGCCGCTGGTGATTGTGATGAGGCCGAGAGGCCATGCAAGAATCTATGTTGAACAATACGTGGGCGGCGGAAACAATGGAACGTATTGGATGGCAGAGCAAGTAAACACCGAGGGACATGTAATCCAAATCGGCGGTTCTTTAGCTAATTCTCCAAACGCCGAAGCTCCCTATCTTCACCCTTACAAGGGCTTGGGGATAGCCATTGATACGGCTCGTGCTCCCAATACCATATGGACGAGTGGTGGAGGAAAGGATATCGTGCCGTTGCCGAAATGGAATCCTTTGTGGGTGTTAACTCCGCAAGGATCGTAAGCGCATAAGAGGTTCACCAGAAGGCTCCCGCTGCGGAGCCTTCTTTTTTGTCCCCCGAACCTCGCGTGAGTAGAGAGGAAGTGATGTGCAAGTGAAAAAACGGATCAGTATGTTTATTGCCATAGCCATGGCCTTCTATTCGGTCGCGAGTCCGGTTTCTGCCTATGCCGCAGGGCCGCACCAATGGGGCGACACCCCTGGTCGGACCCACGTGTCAAATTTGAATGACGGGGGCGGATATTGGAATACCTCTGGTCTTATTTCAGGGGTTTCCGGCATCGGCACGCCAGAGGGCGATCCGAGCAACAGCGGTGATTCGAGTGCCGGCATGTTGTACGTGCCCAACAGTGCGCCGAATCCAAGCAGCAACGGGACGCTGTATGGCTACGAAACCAAAGGACCGTGGGTGAAAAACGCCAACGGGTCCATGCAACCGCAGCGGGTGTGGAGTCAGGCGATTTTTGGAATTCAGAACTCGTCGCCGGTGGCGTGGAACGGAAACGTCTATGTGGCTGGGTCCGAGCAATTGTATGGGTTTCAAGGGGCGAGCGGAGGTGCAATTACTACTGCCCACGTTGGTTCCAACAACAATAACAACATCTTCATCCCCGGCGCCAACAACGTGGTCCTGTCGCATCCGTTAGCCGATCCGAACACTGGCGCGATCTGGGTCAGTTCACACAACTCATACCTGTTCGCCATCAGTCCGACGACGCTGGGACAACTGGGCAAAGTGAAGCTGGCTGGCGGCACGGACTCCAGCCCGTCGATTGTGCAGGCCAGTGGCACTACGACAAAATATGTCGCTGTTGGCATCAGCAACTACGGCGGCCAGGCCGGGGAAGTCGAGATCATCTCTGACACTCCCAATAATCCGCAGGTTCTGGCGACCTACCAGGACCCAAATCATCAATCGATCGTCGGGGCCGTCATTGATACCGGTCAAGGAAATTTGATGTGGTCGGACATTTCCGGAACGGTATACCACGCCAATCTGGTTTATAATCCGGTGACTACTATTCCGTCCATCACCAACGTCACCTCCACCCACGGTCCGTCCGGCACGTTCACCAACGAAGAGGGCGCGTATGTTCACGGAACCTATATTATTCCAGATACGAATTCAGCGAACATCGAGCTGGTAAACGGCTCCACCATGCAGATGACCGTAGTCCACTCCAAATCAGGCGCGAACAACTCCGGCACACCGGAGATCGGTTCGACGACCGTCTTTGTTCCGGCCTCCGACGGAAGCCTGACGGAGATTCCAGTCGGCGTTCTCGGTGGATCGGCGTCCTATATCCAAGGTCAGGAATCTTCTGTCACGGTGGGCGGTACGGCGGGGAACCTGGCCTCAACGAACATGACAACGCTGGGAAACCAGTTTGGCAGTTCGAGCACGACGATGACGTTTATCACGAGCAAAGGATTGGCTCTGTTTCAGAACCTGCCTTTTCCGACGCTGAAGATGACGGTGCAGGACAACGCCACAGGGCAGCAAATGAGCGCGATCAGCTATACGAGTGGCCAGTTCCCTAAATTCCCGACGCTCCAGTTGCCGGCAGGCACGGCGGTCAATGTGAACATCCAGGTTCTGAATGCACCGGCGCCAAGGGACACCATTTCGCTTTCGTCGCCATCCGTGCCCCTCACCTATGGGCCGAATTTGCAGGAGACGTATGGACAATTGCCGACTTCCTCCCCGTTTGTCCAGCAGGGGATCCTCGTCAATCCGGAAACGACGAATACGGTCGGGTTCGCGCCCAGCACTCCCATGGGAACGTTTTCTCTGTCGGCGATCAACGGTGGGACGGCACCGATCAGCATCACCAGTCAGAGTGCCCAAACGGAGCTGCTCTCCGCGCAAGTGGCGGTGAAAGGTTATTCCACGCTTCTGGCGGGAATCAAGGTGCAGTGGACGCCTGTCTCGCCGCCTAGCCTATCTCTGTCCGTCGCCCCAACCACATCACAGAAAACGGGCCAAACGTTCCAACTCACCGCGAAAACAGCGAACGCAAACGGCGATCACGTGGTGTTCACGCAGTCGGGCTCCCTGAGCAACAACGGCGGCAGCGGCACGCTCTCGGGCAACTTCCAGTCGAACGTGTCGAGCATCGCGTACCCGAAGCAAAGCACGTCCTCGTATCAGTATCAACCGACCGCGACGAGTAGCGGGGCTGGGAGCGAGACGGTGACGGCCGCATTGCTGAACGCGTCGAACCAGCCGGTCACAAACGCGAGCGGGCAGGCGATCACAGCGTCTGCGCCCATGACGTGGACGGCGCCCGCCGCGAACCCGTCCATCACTTTGGCCGTCAGCCCGACGACAAGTCAGCCCGTGAACAAATCGTTCGCCCTGACCGCGACCGCACAGAACATCAAGTCGGGCGAGGTCGTCCAGATCGCGCAGACGGCAAACACGAGTCCAGGGACGCTTATCGGAAGCACTTATGTCCAGTGGACTGCGGGAAATTATGCGTCGTATGCGTTCCACACAACGGCCACGTCCAGCACGGCGCAGACGGTGTCGTACCAGGCGTCGATCTATACGCTGAACGGACAACTTGTGCCCTCGAACACGGTTTCCGCCACTTGGACGGCGGTCGCGGCGCCGACCATCACGATCAGCGCGAATCCCACGTCCCTGGCGACGGGCAGAGCGTCGCAGATCACGGTGAACACCACGAACCTCCAGGCGGGGGATCAGGTGGTGATTGCGCAGACCGATCAGTCGGCAGCGGGCACTCTGGCGGGAAACTTTCAGAGTGGGCAAACCTCGATCACTTACAAGATGAGCCATGCGTACAGCACCTACACCTTCTCACCCACGGCGACGAGCCAAAGCGCGCTCACCTACAAGTACACGGCGCAAATCCGATCATCGTCAGGCCAGGCGCTGGTTTCGGCGGGGCCTGTCGCTGTCATCTGGGCAAGCTCGTCGTCGCCACCGCCTGTCACAACAGCCACGCTGACGCTGTCGGCACAGTACACCTCACTGTCCAGCACGGGGGCCGGCGATTCTCTGCTGGCGACCGGGAGCGGTCTAAGTTCTGGCGCAACCATCATGATTACGCAAACGAACACGAGCGGAGGCGACACGTTCGGATCACAGGGACAGGCAAACAGCAGTGGGCAGTATTATGTCGAGGCCAATACGCCCGCCCTCGGCCCTGTGACAATCAATGACGTGTCGGGTGCGAGTCCCTACACCGCCAACTATAGCGCGCAGGCGGTTAATCCCAGCAATGGGCAGGTGGAAGCCACATCAAGCGCGGTCGACGTTACGTGGCAGAATCCGCCGAAATCGGTGTTCACCGGCCCTGTGAACATGGTGGTCACGGTGACACCGCCCAGTCAGCAGGTGGGGAACCTCGTCACCGGCACGGTCACGGCGTCTGATGTGCCCTACGGGTACACTGTGCAGGTGTGGGCGCAGCCACCTTTGCCCACCGGTGGATATCAGCCGTGGTGGTCAACGAATTCCAACTACCAGTTGGATCCGATGCAAGTCTTTTCTGCGGTGCAAAAGAGCACGAAGGGAACCTTCAGCGGCACATTCTCGACCACCGAACAAGTCGCGTCGACCACGCCGTACTTGTACCAAGGCTTGTTAGTAGTGCCGAACAGCCCCAATGCACCGCCTGGCAACGTGGACTACTATGCTCCACCGGCTTATGTAACGTGGACGGCGCCGCCGTTCAGCATGAGTTTGAGTCCCCACGCGCAGACATTGCTTACGGGGCAGACCGCCACGTTCGGGCTCAACTACCAGCAACTTCCGCCCGGTTACAGTATCGCTATTGTGAACGTGACCAATTCGATCCCAATGTATCAACCCGCGATTTTTAGTGGACCAAGCTCGTCACCGCCTTTGTATTCGAGCGGCTTGCAAGAGTTTACGATTTCGAAAAACCAGCCAACATCCATGAGCTTTGTGGCCGTGGAGTACCGGACGGGGAACCTTGACTTTTCCACGCCGATGGTGGGCAACCAAGTCATTGCGATCAGCAATACCATCTCGATCACGTGGGCCAATCCGTCCGTGTCCCTGTCCGCAAATCCTACCAGTCTGCCTGCAGGACGGGCATCGACGTTGACCGCGACCGGACTGGGCGTACCGACCGGTGACTATGTGCAGATTTATGTCTCTGGCTATGATTACTACACCAACGCCAATGCTAACTACACCGCCGCTCTTGCCACCTTGAGTAGTACGCCCAACAGTGTCACGGGAGTACCGAACAGCGGATTCGCGCTGCCATTTACCGTCAGTGCGATCAGCAATACGCCACAATGGGTACAATATGAGGCGGCCATCATGGAGCCCAACCAATTTCTCTACTACAACAGCAGTGGCCAGGCTGTCTACGGTCCGGTAGCCATCGCCACCTCGGTCAAACGCATAAGCTCGCACTCGGAGACGGGTGTGGTCCAAGTGACGTGGGGGGCTCCGACAGTGAGTCTGACCGCCTCGCCTTCGACGCTCTACCAGGGTCAGTCATCCACCCTGACCGCGACCGCGAGTGTCCTGCCTGCCGGTGATTCGATCGTCGTCAACGATCTGGGCCACTATCAAACGCTGTCCGGCGCGAATACTGCCACATCCGGCAGTTCGCCGTTTCAGACAAAGGCGTTCTCCTATACGCCGGGTACAGCCACCTATGCGGCGACCATCGTGAATGGCGCGGGTCAGACGGTTGCCACATCAAACACGGCATCGGTCACGTGGGTTGCCCTGCCGACCCTGACCTTGACCGCGAGTAGCCAAACGGCGTCGATTGGAACGCCGGTTACGCTGACCGCGAGCGGGTCAAATTTCCCGTCGGGCTACACGGTGAAGATCGTCGATACGACAGGCGATCAGACGTTTGGTGGTCACAACACAGCGACCGGAAGCACCGATCCGTTCGCGGCGCAGGCGACAGACAGCCATCCGCAGACTGTGACGTACCGGGCGCAACTGCTCAACAGCGCGGGAACGGTGATGGTTACGTCCAATTCGGTTACGGTCGTCTGGCAAAAGCCACCCCTGTCAGGCGGGATCGTTTCGGGCATTTACTTGGACCCTGGGTATCCGGGAAGCAGTAAAGCACCTGTAAACATGTGGCTGTCACCAGACATGGACAATCCGTCAATTCTGTACTCGCCAAGCGACTACTGGCTTCCCTATCTTCAGCAGCACGGGTGGGACGGGTCGGAGAATGACCAGCACATCTCGTTGGGTCAGGCAATGGGGGGATCTGTAAATTACCAGCCTGACGTAAATTCTGCCCCACAGGCAGGTCAAGCCACTGGAACATTTACCACGGCCAGTGGGAAGACCTATTACCTTTATGGGATGGGGGAGAAGGGGGGCGCTCCTTGGGGTCCCACACCCTGGGTCTGGATTCGACCTGAGTCCGGGTTCGGATTCAAATTTACCTGGGCTGGAACCGTCGCGAATCCGCCAGTCGGGGGAACTGTTACGTGGACGATGGTCAACCCGGACGGTGCCAGCCGAACGTGGAGCACGAACTTTCAGAACACGGCGAACGGCTCTGCACATTGGACATCGATCGATTCTTGGATGGGATCAAACGCCTCGCCGATCGAACAGTCGCGGACGGCAATCGCTGAGATCAACGCTTCGACGTGGAAGGCGAACGGTGGCGCAGCGTCCCAAACTGTTTCTGCATATACGTCGATCCCACATTATGTGTTCGTGGGGGGTGGAACCACATCCAACGGGAGCAACATCCAACCCGCAACATGGAGCCTCGCCAGCACTGCGCAGGCAGCGCAGGCAGCGGGGGCCAAGGTCAATGTGGAGATTCAACTGCAATTGAAGAACGGGACCGTATTGGCAACGAATGTGCCAGACATGGCGACGCTATGGAATCTGCCCCCGCGGTTTCTGATCGGGATTTCGCAGGACACGTTCACGCTTAAGGTGCAAAAAGAGCTGGCGAACAACGGAGGTCAAGTGGGAATTTTCCCCGGAACGTTTGTCGGGACCCAGCCGCCGAATACGTCGAGTACGGGCACAATCAGTACGGCTCCAACGGCACCGGTCATGCCTGCGGGGATCACACAGTTTGGGACGATTAGCATATCGCCATCCGGTTCCGGGATGCCTTCTGGGTCCGCGTCGAATTACGGGACATTGACCACCGCTCCTTAGATTTTGTCACCCGCCTCCTCTCTGAATGAGAGGAGGTTTTTCTTTGTGAAAAACAAATTCGAGAAGCGCGGTGATCGCACCGTTATTTTTGCGAACGGAAAAGGGATGCGGCATGAGATTTTGGTGGATGAGGCGGATTTTGAGATAGTATCAGCGTTCCGAGGAACGTGGTACGCCCACAAGAGAGGGAATACATTCTACGCGCAAACCTGTATTCGCGATGCGAACGGCAAACGGAAAATCGTGCTGATGCACCGAGTTCTGTTGAACCCGCCCGCCGATATGCAGGTCGATCATAAGAATCACAACGGCCTCGACAACCGCCGAGAGAACATCCGAATCGTCACGCGTGGTGAGAACGGACGCAACCGGACCGACAACGTGAAATATCAATCCGACGTGGACGGCGTGAGTTGGAATTCCCGAAGGAATACATGGCAAGTATGCATATGGATAAACGGCCGCGTGGAATATAACGCCAATTTCCAGGATCAAGATGCGGCAGAGGAAGCCGCCCGTCGGTTTCGAGAGACGGGGGAACGCATCGTACCCGAGGTTCCCATTGCCAAGTTCCAGTCGGGTATTAAAGGGATTACGTGGCATGCCAGGGCGCGCGCGTGGGAGGCGAAGGTGACGATGAACGGCAATCGGGTTTTTCTTGGCCTCTTCGACACTGTTCCGGAAGCCCATGCCGCCCTCCTGATGTACCAAGAGACCGGCATGCGCGTCAAACGCGCGAAGGCACGCAAGCGCGTTCTGCGATAAATCATTCTAATTTGGCGCGGTTTCCTCTCCGACCTAAATACTGGACCTTGACCGCGATATAGACAATCGCCTCCTTGCATGCTATCATGACACCATGAATGAACGAATGCACACCCTCACAGTTCGGCTCGATCGCGAACTGGCTGAACAATTGGATCTTGTCGCTCGGGCGCGCAGAATGTCTGCAGCGGCCTTTGTTCGAGAAGCGATCAAAACGTCACTGGCTGCGCACCTGGCCGATTCCGGTTTGCGCCGTGAAGTGGCAGACCAACTCCAACGAACTTTGCAAATGTTCGAGGCGGCGGATCGTCATGACTCATAGTGGAGCGTGTGAGCGTTCCAAGGCGCCGAAATCGAAGTGCACGTGCTCCTGCGCGGGGGCATTCCATGGCATTGCGAATGCAGGTGAAGGGAGCAACAGCGCGTCAGGCGCTTTACCGGCGCCCATGTTGCAGCTGAGCGCCGATGAGGATGCGCAGTGGAAGCGCTTGTTGTCTGCCGCCGCCGAACTTCAGCAAATTTTGCCGGATGTGACCTTGGTTGGCGGAACCGCTGCGGCTTTATACGCTGGACACCGCATATCGCTTGACGCGGATCACGTGTTTTCTGATTTGCGCGAACGGTTTAATGAGGTTCTGGCACGACTTGAGCGCGAAGCGGGCTGGAAAACCCGGCGGCGCATGGCGCCTGTTCTTATTTTGGGGAGTTTTCATGGCGTCGAACAGGGTGTTCGCCAACTCATGCGTAAACAACCATTACAGACGGTCACGATAACGATCGGGCACCATTCGCTTCGGATTCCTACCGCAGAGGAAATCATCCGCGTCAAAGGTATTCTTCTCGTTCGGCGTAACACGGTGCGCGACTTTTTGGATGTGGCGGCACTCTCTCGAACGGCAGGAATTGAGCGTGCCGCCCGTGTTCTGTCAGAGATTGACGCGTTTTATCGAACGGAAGATGACAAAGATTGGCGGCCGGTTGTCACGCAGCTCATCAAACAACTGGCCGAACCACATCCCACAGACGCCGCAGCGGTGGCCTTGCCTAACTTTCGTGGTCTCGATCCCGCTTACGCGTCTTGGGAAGTGGTGGTCACAGCGGCGCGATCCTTGGCTGTGGCGGTGGCCGCCCTGATCACGAACGACGGCAAGGAGTGAGGCGCATGAGCGGATTGTTGTTGCACCGTAACGAGCAAAAGCCAACGGGTCCCATCGAAACGTGGCCGATGATGGCGGTGCTCGATCTGTTGGATCGAGGCACGATCGATCAGTGGGCGCCGGTCATTCGGGCGATTCACGTGGATCCTTTTGGAGACTTCACGGGCCGGTTGGAGGGTGTCCTTCGCCGAACCTATCTCTACGGCACCAGTCGGCTTTTTCTGACTCTCATTGCCCACGCCCGCGGAGAGCCGGAAGATCCCGCCTCGTTTCCTCGGCCACCCGAATTCGTTCCTTGAGAGGGTGACACTTGTGGCATTAAGTTTTGCGATTATCAGTTTCATTGCATTCGTCGTCTACTTTGTTTGTTTAATTTCGCTGCATTTTCTACCGACCGGATACAGCCCTCTTTATAACACCATCAGTGATTACTCAGTCGGACGATTTAGCAGACTGGCTCGAATCAGTACAGCGGTGAACGCGGTCGGGGTATTGCTGTTGTTTGGTGCGTTTATCGTTATTGGCGGCTCGCCTCCAATGGCTTGGAATGGCTTGATGTGGCTGGCGATTCTGGCTGTTGCCAGACTTGGAATGGTGGGGTTCACTACTGATGTGTCGGGTCAGAAGGTAACTGCGAAAGGAATCGTACATATTGTTCTGGCCATCATCAGTTTCATTGCCGGAGTATCAGCACTCGGCACGATTACCCGAACTATCGGTACTCACTCGGATTGGAGCATCGTTTATCCGTTTCTCAAGTTATTGGCACAAGTATCAACTCCAATACTGATAGCCCTAGCGATTAGTATTGTTGTTCCCGTATTACGTCGAATCTTTGGGCTGGTTGAGAGAATATTTCTGCTTACGATCAATCTTTGGTTGTTGGTCGCCTCCGGCTTTTTAGTTGTCACCACCATCGGGTTGCTTCATTAGAGTTATGCTTCGTTCCTTTTGTTGCGTTAACGGCTGCGAGTGCGCACCAAGCACAGCCAGAGGTTGACGCACGAACAAATGCGGTATACATTCTGTGAGCACACGTTCGCAT
>JAJYTO010000141.1 GCA_021793015.1 Bacillota bacterium | reverse complement strand
CTGCAGCGGGAACATGTCGCGCATGACCCGTTGAATACGGACGCTGACCTCCAGATAGAATTTCATCTGCGGTCGGACCACGACGAGACCGGGCGCGAGCCGTAACGCCTCGCCCAAGCGCATGGCCGTCGTGATCCCCTTCGCCTTCGCGGTCGGCGTGGCGGCCAGGATGATCCCGGATCGACGCTCTGGATCTCCGGCCACGACGAGAGCAGGATCGGACAGGTCGTCCCATTGCGTGCGCTTGGCCGCATACTCGGGTCTGGACGCGACCTCGCACGAGGCGTAGAAACTCTGCATGTCAGCCAGACCGTAGATCAGGGCCATCGTCCGATCAGCCCCGCAGTCCCCGCGTCCAGTATGGCGCGAGTGAAGATCGCTTCGTAGAATACTGGATGCGGCAAAATCATTCAAGGCGGTACAGCCATGGCCACCTCCAATTCCACTCTGCGGTTGCCATACGATGTTGAATCACCACGGAGACCCAGTCAAGTGGACCGGCCGGGAATAGCCTCTTGAATCCTGCGCGGGTTAAATGGACGCTTGGCAAGCTCGTAACGATATATATGGACTCAATGCCAAAGTTGGATCTATTCTCAATGAAAATCTCGATGGATTTGAACGCCTGACGGATGCTAATTTGCCTTTTTACCCTTCTCAGCAATCTGGGGGGGAGGAAGTGGATCTCGGATACACGCGTCTTACGGACAAGAAAATAAGCTATTCGCTGCCACCTCTCGTCTTCGTCCGGATAGTAGAATAGGCAGACCACTATCACACCCAACACGAACAGAACAAACAGTCCTGCCGCCACTAAAGGATGTACCACGCAAACGAGCATAAGAGTAATAGACAGTAACCACGAGAACAGCCACGGCCTCAAGAGTCATCCGCCTTCCAGCCTGTTTCCAATATGCAACGGTGGCAACCTTGTTCCACCCAGGGGTCTGCTCGCGAAACGGAAAAAATAGACCGCTAAGCCTTGCCCGGTATTCGTAACGGTTCTACAGCGTTGTCCTACTCTCGGAAACTTTCCGGTACAAAGCGATCACCGGCCGATGCTTCTGTTCCCATTCCGGATCGTGCAAAAGCGGCACGCCAAATTCCTTCGCAATCCGATCCATGAGGTGTGATAATGCTTGGTCTTGTTCGACGCCCGGGCGTGTGGTCTGCATGATGCGCTCGTATTCTTGATGCAGTTCCACCAGTCGGTTCACGCCTCTGCAGTCCCTTCGTTCGCTTCCTCCGCGAAAACAAACAGATCGAGCATAGCAGCAATGGATGCGAAAGACTAACGGTTGTGCGCGACACAGGAGATGAGAGTGTGTCCTTACAACCCCGCCAAGCATACCTTATTCATCTTCCCTTGCGCGACTGCACTTGACTTGCACAATGCGCCCGTCTTGGACGTCCATAATCCGAAACGGTTCTTGGTGCTCCCAGGACCAATAACGCCGAAATCCGCGAGTATTCATCGCGATCAAAGCGTAGCGCTTGGCGAAACCCGATAGCCATGCGATTACGATCGATTCATTCCATCCAGTGACCCCCGTCGCTTTGACGATGACTGTCTCCTCTGCGGGAAACCACTCCAGCGCTGGGTTTGGGTGCCCACGGTAGCAGTCCTGGCAGACCAGGATGGCGTTATCCACGGAGCGGGATTGATTGGGATCCACCCGACGATAGTGAGCCACACGCTGATCCATCCTCTGTCCGCAGGACTGGCACTCTCCGTTGAATTTCGCATGTAAGTCCTGGATCAATGTGCAACACGAGGAGAGTTGCGTTGAGCCTGATGGAGCAGATCCGTCGATCTATTCCATGGCGAGAATTACATTTATTTGTTATGTTGCCTGGTTATGGTTGCTCACTCTGCCCGGAAAATGAGCGTTTTCATCGCGTTGATGGCGGCACGTCAGCGTCATGGATGTCTAACTGGCGGTAAATCCTTCACCGCCAGTTAGTCCCGAATGATCGTCTTCTTCCGATCACCAGCAAAACATGTAAATCCGAGTTGATCGGGAAGACGGTCATGCGATGGCACAAGCGATCTCGCATTTTCCGGGTAGAGTGAGCAACCGCAGGGTTCACATTTCAGTCACCACCACATATATGACTTTAGGACTGCAGACCCAAAGCAAATAGTTGCCTAAAGACAACTGAATTAGGATGTTACATTAATTGGCTGTCGTCCGTGTAATATTTCAAGGATTTTTTATCAATGAGGCGAATCAAAAGTTGAGCTAAATTGGACAATACCACTGCCACTTGCCTTATGAACTCTAAGTCTTCTGTAACAGACTCTTGTGACATACTTCTGGTAATAAAAATCATTGTATTACTGTTTATATCCTCACCAAAGTGCGGCCATCTTGTGACAATTGGAATATATCCCTTTTCAATAGAAACAGGAATAGGCGATAATTCGACGATATTATTTATTATGTGATTACCATGTTTGATGGCATTATATGCCCTGGTGAGCCTTCGCTTTTTGGTTGGTTCATGATCATCGTCCAAATATGCTTCAGCGAGAATCGGAAATAAATTCTCTAGATTCTCCAGAAAGGCATCACTTTCATAATCACTAACGATTGCTTTAAGTTCGTGACGATCCTGAATACTCAAAAGGCTTTCGGGAGAATCATCATTTGACATACATAACTTGTAAAAATCATGGGCTCGATTTCGACTCATGTTGATAAATTGCGACGCTATGCCCGACTTACCTCTATTCCGAACCGCAAAACAAAACCGCCCCAAGGTTTCAAAGGAAGAAACGACTTCGCCCACGATCTTAGCCCGCAATACCATTTGAATTCTTGGCCGATCGTCTGGTGACACATTTTCGTCACTTGGAATTTTTTGCGCCTCATGATATAGCGCGGTAGCCGTATATTGATGAACCCATGCGCCGAGACTAAAAAAGTCAAGAAGCATTCTTCGGTCAAGATTTTCGACCGTTAGTGAGTCCATTTTCATCTATATACCTCCCCGACTGTAATAACCCAATCATTAACGACATTTAATAACTTGTTTACATCCCATGGGGCATCATTTGATTTGGGGTATTGAATCACATCATTACCATACCATTGAAGAATATACCGATCTTCTCCGCTTTCGGACAACATTCTTCCTATATAGTAAATTATTGGCGAAGAAGGGGCTTCGGATTTAAACATCATTGTCCCTCTTCGCCGTACCGCCAAAAGCGGCCTCATTGTACCCGCATAGCTCCCCTCTCGCTTGAGTACACTCTCTAAGAGTGGTTCAGTTAAAGTAATTGATGCATCGTAATGTATCGCCCCGCAGAGTTCCTGAACTTGCTCTGGGTCTAGACAGTTCCAAAGCAAAATTCCAATATCCTTCTCGCTATAATTTATTCCCTTTTCATTCATTTCCGATGCTTTTCGAAGAGATGAAACGATTTTTCTGTCATCCCCAATAAGAGCATATAATTTCGCTAATTTCACCCAGTATAATGCCTGCTCACCATCGACTGTTTTAACGTTTTCAAGCCACTTTATTGCGTCGTGCCTGTAGTCTCCCTCTTCCATATCTGTTTCAAGTGTCGAACCACCATATCTGTTCAGTCTCACTTTGAAATCTTGACTTCGGTCTATTTTATGCCAAGCCCATCGAAAAGTCGCCTCAGCGAACCGACTTCCCATATGCTCTGAGACCAGCGGCAATTCTGATTGCAATTTCAAAGCGTTTTCCATGTGTTCCGAAGCCCTCCGGATATTCGATTCTGACAGCCCCCTATTGTATTCAGAGACAGCTCTCATATTGATTGACAGTTGTTTATCGAGTTGACCTTTCAATACTTTTTTCTCATCATTGATTGCAGCCTGTATCTTTTCGTTTATTGATACCAAAGAATACAGGCCGATAAGCCCAGTAATAATCCCACCCAAAGTCGCTACACCGCCAACGATGGACGCTAATCCAGCAAGCCCTAGATAACCTAGAGCAGGAAGTGAGTATTTCAATGCACTCGCAATCACCAGAAGAATTATTGTGACGATGGTTGAAATTGCAGTCATCCACCCGAACATGGATCCGCGTTTCAATTGATCTCGCCTCCAACTCACAATCGCCTTTACTATTCGACGTTATTTGTAGGTATCATACTCTACAGAACAGGTCGATATTGATTCGACACTCTACTATGTTCCATGAAGTGGCTACTCAATCTCCATCCCATTCTCACCTTTTGTTTACTGACAGATCGAATTCCGGGCTCGGAAGACTCTTGATAATTCGGATGCTCTCCACGCTCACCCGCACCACGCGCTTGAGCAAGTCCAAAATGTAGCGAGGATCATCCGACCAGTCATTGGGGTCGTTTCGGATCTCGCTGTCCGGGTCCTCGGTAATGGCATAACGCTCCATGATCCATTCGATCGCCGGCTTACCGTTCACGACATACTCATAGGCTTCCAGTGGAACGTCCTGCAGAATGAGGTGTTCGTTGAACACGATCACTCCCTTCTCCGGTTTGCCATTCGTCTTACCGAATTTCATTTGAGCAACGCGGTAATCTGGCACAGTGCTGGTCTGTACTTCGGTCACCGGCCACGGCTCTACTGCCTCGTAGCTCAAGTGCCACTCACCGAGCTTGTGCCCGGCCATGCTGAACGCCCAGAAGTCCGAGGTAAACGGGATGCGTGGCAGCATCTTCTTGAGATCGGCCCCGAATCGCTGTTTGTATTCCGGAGAATGCAAAAGCCCATAGACATACCAGAACAGGTCATCTTTGCTGATGCGGACATCCTGGTAATGGGAATAAAAAGCCTCCAGCGCAGCGTCCGTGATCGCATCATGACGAACGTAGCCGTGAACGTGCACGGCCGCATCCTCTTCATCCTCGCCAAACAGTCTGATTTGTGAATTCGGATCCGTTTCGACCTTCTCGTACCAATAGCGGGGAAAGCATTGGCCAGTGTCGTGCATATGGTAATTTGGTATGCAGTCGGAGACCAACGCCGAAAACGCTTTGCTCGCGCCAGTTCCCGTAGCAGAAATTATGAAATTCTTATGTTCCGACGTGGGGAAAAGGTGGGGCATCTGGTACACCCTCTCGTTGAAGCGTCGATTGAAATACAGCCACTGCCTGGTGAAAGGTCGATACATACTCGGTACCAGCGAAACGGACTCGAATGCATATCGTTTTTCTCTCTTGGCATCGGCTTTCAGATTATGTGTCCAGTTGATCCGTTTAGGGTCAGTATCAATGACATTCTCAACTTCCGGCCACTGCTCCTTTCCCTTCCCTGTGCAGGCCAGCGCATAGCGATCGACTTCGCTATTGTAGTTGTCAATCATGCGGCGCATGTTTGCTTCAACCTCGAAGCGAGAGAAGTTATAGGCCCAAGGATCACGGGCACTCAAAATACCCTGGGAATACGTCTCGAAAACCACCTGAACTGACTCATCGTCCTTACTACCCAATGGCATGAAGGACTTAAACGCCGGATCGCGCTGATTGATCCAGTCGCCCTCCGCATTGGGGGTAATGCGTAGCCAAGGCACGCTCTTGATGCTCTGGAAGCTCTCGATGATGGACAATTTTCTTTCCCGATCGAGATAGTCGCCAATGTCGTGGTAGAACAATTCGCACGGGCCTACATGCGCCGGGTCTTTGACCATAACCGTAATAGCTACAGGCGTGCGAGATCCCGATTCAAACACATTTCCGCGTTCCTTCTGTCGTTGCTCTCCCGATGTACGAGCATTCCCTCGCAGGTTGAACACATACAAGCTGCTGAACTCGTCGGTCAGACACTTGCGCAGGCCGTCCATGTTATTGGCGTCCAAGAAGGAACCGTTAGTCACGAAAGCCACGACACCTTTGTCCTTGATGCGGTCGGAAGCCCAACGAAGGGCACGAATATAGGAGTCGTAGAGGTTTTTGACCAACTTCGCGTTGGATTGATACGCATAGGTGGTACGGATTCGATCATCCAAGGCGGGATAGGCCAAATTCTTGTTGTTGTCGTTCTCACTATCCTGTTGAGCAGAATATGGCGGGTTACCGATGATCACCCGAATGTCCTGGACATCCTGATGCTTGGCCCGTTCGCTGTTCTCTTCAAGAGGACCCATGGGGATCTTGTGCTGCTGTTCTTCGGGGACTCCCATCATGAAGGTATCCCCCAAAACAATGCCGTTGAAGGGTACGTCTTCGCCCGTTAGGGCGTGGTAGCCCGACTCGATGTTGATACTGGCGATGTAGTAGGCGAGAAGCACGATTTCATTGGCATGTAGCTCGTATTGGTATTTGTAGGGCAGGCGCTCCAGGGGGATGAGCCCGCTTTGGATGAGCCGGGTCATGAAGGTTCCCGTCCCCACGAAGGGATCCAGGATGTTCACCCCCGTATCGGCCAGTCCCTTCCCGAAATGCGCTTGAAGGGCACTATCCGCGCTTTTGATGATGAAATCCACCACCTCAACAGGGGTATAGACGATGCCGAGCTTAGAGGCCAGCTTGTCGAAGGCCGCTTGAAAAAAGGTATCGTAGAGATTGCGGATGATGTCCTGCTTGGACTTATCGCTTTTGGCGAGGCGGATGCGCTTCTCCACACTCGCGTAGAACTCTTGGAGGCCCTCGGCCTCTTTCTCCAGAACATGCTCATCCATGATGGCGACGATGCCCTGCATGGCATTGGAGACGGGGTTCTGCTCGACAAAGGATCGATCCGAGAACAGAGCCTCAAAAACTGGGCGGGTGATGAGATGCTGAACCAGCATATCCACCGCGTCGCTTCGGGTCACGGAAGGATTGATGGTCTCCCGGATCTGCGCGAGGAAGGCATCGAAAGCCTCACGGGCTCCCGCGTGATGTTCTAGGAGGGCGATGAGACGACTCGTCGTGTTCCGGGCCACGTCAGCCACGTCTTTGCTCCAGTCAGTCCAGTATTCCCGGTCGCCCAGCTTGTCGGGGATCACGGCATAGACGGACTTGGCGATAGTGTCGATGGGGATTTCCAGGAACTCGATCTCGATTTGTCCGCCTCCTGCTCCTTCGCCACCGCCATTTCCCCCGTCGGTGATGACGGTCACGCGCTTGCGGTACTCGGAATCGTCCACCAGGCGTTCATCATGGGAGCGTAAGGCCCGCAGCACTTTCCAGAGCACCTTGAAATCGGGGCTGTTGGCCACGAAATCATCGACGCTCTTGCCCTGGAGGGCTTGAGCCGATACGCCGATGGGCAGGATGATGTAGCCGAACTTCTTGCCCGTATCACGGCTTTGCCGCATGACCCGGCCCACGGCCTGGATGACATCCACCATGGAATCTCGGGCGTCGAAGAAGAGCACGGCGTCCAAGGAGGGCACGTCCACCCCTTCGGAGAGACACCGGGCGTTGGTGAGGATCTGGCAATGGCCAGGCTTGTGCTGGGCCTCCTTGAGCTTTTTGAGGAAGGCATGACGCTTGTTGGCGTTCATGCCGCCGTCCACATGGTTCACTTCGATGGTGGTGGCCGTTGCTTGCTCCTGATGCTTGAGGTATTGGGCGACCACTTGGGAGAAGACCTTTTCGAGTTCCTGGGATTTCTTGATGGTCTTTGCGAAGGCCACGGCGCTACGCATGGGCGCTTCCTGGGCGTCGAAGGCCGCACTCCCCGCCTCGGTGCGTACATCCGTCTTGGACAGGGCTTTCCAAGCCCCGACGATGCGGGACACGAAAGCGGTCTGGATGACGAGGCCATTCTCCGTGACCAAGGCGTTGGCGAGGTGGCTGCTTTCGTCCTCGTTCATCACGACGACCAGTACCTTGAAGTCCACCAAGATGTCGTCGCGGACGGCTTCATCGAAGCCCAGGCGATGAAACTCCGGCCCGTAGATCTTCTCGTCGTCCATGGAATAGACGCCGCCCTTGTACTTCTCCAGGCGATCCTTGGTCTTTTCCGTGTACATCCGCGGAGTGGCGGTCATGTAGAGGCGTTTTCGAGCACGGATATAGGCGTCGTTATGAACCATCACGAAGGCGGAAACGCTGTCGGCGGCGAAACGCGGGGTGTAGGTCTTTCCTTTATCCTCGGCCTTTTTCTGTCGTTGGCGGATCGCGGACTCTTTGGTCTTCTCCGGCAGCTCCACACCCGTGGTGCGGTGCGCCTCGTCGCAGAGGACGAGATCCAAGGCGGGCAGTCCCCTCTCCTGGGCCGCGCTGATGACCTCCATGGACTGATAGGTGGTCAGGATGACGGTGATCCCCTCCGCGAAAGGCGGGCTCGCTTCCTGGAAGAGTTTTTCCGCGTCTGTCGTGCTGGGATAGGCGAGATCATGGATCCGCATGTCCTCCTGATCCGTGCCGATGCCGCTATCCGAACAGACGGCATAAAACCGCATGGGGACCATTGCCTGATTGGCCCACTCCCGTAGGGTTTGGGAGATCAGGGTGATGGAGGGCACGGCGAACAGGACGCGCCCGCCCATCGGAACCTCGGCCTCGACGACCCGCAGGCCCGTGAGGGTCTTTCCGGTCCCGCAGGCCATAATGAGCTTGCCCCGGTCGTGACGCTGGAATCCTTGGAGAACATCGGCCAAAGCCCGCTCCTGATAGGGCCGGAGTGACTTCTTCTCCTGAACGGGCAGAGCGATCCTGTCGGGGGACCACTGGGACCAATCGACATTGCTGGCCTCCAGCTCATCCAGGTTCACCTTCTCCACGCGTACCGTCTGGCCGGCGAGGCCGTTTTCCAGGTTCTCGGTCCACTCCCGGACGGTGGCGATGAGCATGCGGCTGGCGAAACAGGTTTTGCCTGAAATATCCAAGAAGCCCTGGAGGTCCCGCATCGTGATCCCGGCGTCCTCGTCATAGAGCTTGCACTGGATGGCGCAATAGTCACCACCGTGCTGAAGCCCCACGAGATCGACGCCGGTATCCCGGCGGTTCAGCTTGTATTCCTCGGCGAATCGGTCCAGATCCGGCCATTCGCTCCAAGTCCAGACCTGCTGGAATTGCTGCTTACGTACCGCGTCGGTGACGAGATACTCCGCCATGAGGCGCTCGAAAGCCGCCCCTTTCTCTCGTTCGGTGGCCGAGTAATGGCGGAATTGGGCAAGGACATCGTGGACAGTTTGGATCTGCATTGATACCTCCGTCAACTGTTGGTGGGTTTTCAATCAGAACGCTTCATAACTTCCGCCATTGACGATGAGAAACATAGCGGCATCGAGCATAAGTGACTATACCGTGCAAGACACCCCCTCTTATCGCGAACGCACTCCTACGTAATTAGTGAGCACGAGTCGATAATAGTCACACTTAAAACCAGAACTATCAACAACAGACTTTCTTTCAACTTTACTATCAGATACCAACGTCTCTAAGGCTCTTTGAACATCCCTGCTGTTCGCAGGGAAAGCCATCATGGCTACCACTATTTGCAGAACATCCGACTCGATCTTCGGTTGGAGTTTAGTTATGATGTCGACTTCATTCAATGCCTGTGGATTTCCCTCTTCGTCCATGGCATTTCTCAAAATATCCAAGATTCGTGCACTCAATGGATTTTGCACTTGCCCGCTTTCGAATTCCTTGGATGAAATCGGCATGATTCGTCCTCCTCTTGGTCCGTTCTTCGTCGTTGTTACGATCACAACTCCAACGACAAATACACGTTGTCCAACTCCTCCTGCGTAATCCCAATATACGCCAAGGTGATGCTCGGTGTCGAGTGGTTCAGCAGCTTTTGAATTCTCGTCACGTCCACACCCGACTGGAACGCCCAGTAACCGAAGCATTTGCGGAGTGTATGCGTACCGATCCGTTCGGTGATCCCAATCGCGCGCGCCGCGTCGTTGAGAATCTTCCACGCCTGGGCGCGTTGGAGCGGACCACCCTTCTTCGATAGAAAGAGCGGTTCGCTTGGTTGTAATGGCACATCCCCAAAGCGATTGGCGACATACTCCTTGATCGCTTTCCGGGACGTTTCGCCGAGCGGAAAGTCCTTGATCTTGCCGGTCTTGTGTTCCCGCACGCCGCGCTCCTGGATCCCGATGCGTTCCCTCGCCCGGCCACGCTCGTCCACCACGTCTTGGACACGCAGCGCCAGCAGA
>JAJYTO010000140.1 GCA_021793015.1 Bacillota bacterium | reverse complement strand
TCGATGTTTCAGACATTCTTGACGTATAAGCTGGACTGGTCGGGTGGACGGCTGGAGGAAGTTCCGGCTCCCTACACCAGTCTCACCTGCCCGGTTCCAGAGTGCGGCCATGCCAGCAAGGCCAACCGAGTGTCGCAATCGGGGTTTCAGTGCGAGAGATGCGGATTCGCAGAGAACGCCGATACAGTCGGTGCAATGAACGTGTTAAGGGCCGGACTGGCCCGGTTCGCCTGTTCGCCCGTCTAACGATGGGAGAATCGAATCGGTTCCGACGCAAGGATGAGGAATCGATCCAAGGGGTGCACCAAGACTCCTGATGGCAGGAAGGAATCCTCCGAGTTCACGTGGAGGAGGAAGTCAAGAGGATACACTATGCTTTGGGTAAGGATGTCCGTTTCGATGATGAAAGCACGCTCCTGGATCTCCCGGCTTGATCGGCGGGCTGCGGAACTGCTCGCGACTGCCAGACATCGGCATAAGGTGTGGAACACGGTATTTCGATTGCTGGCGCGCTTTGGGCCGCTTCTCTTTTTCACTGAGATGGCGGGTCTGCTCGCATGGACCCTCCTGTCTGTCCAAGGCGCCTTTGGCGCCGCTTGCTTTGCCGTCTCGACGGCTGTTGCGAGCGCGCTTTGCACAAAGATCATCGTAGATCTGCTGGCAGACCATTTGAAAAGGACAAGACCTTTTGTGTCGCTTGGCTATGAGCCCCTGATCGACAAAAACCCGCAGGACCCATCTTTTCCGTCCAATCATGCGGGAGGCGCGTTCGCCTTGGGAACCAGCCTTGCCCTGTCCTTTCCGCACAGCGCGCCGCTGACTCTGACTCTCGCCCTGCTGATCGCCTTTGCCCGGTTGTACGCCGGGCTTCATTATCTGACGGACGTGGCGGTCGGTGCAGCCATGGGTTCGCTTGTCGCCGCGTTCCTGTGGTTGTTGCTGAATCGCGTGGTCTGAGTGCGGCAAAATCCTCTGTGCAACTGCTCTTCCATTTGATGGGGAATAGCCATTCGGCTATTTTCATGATAATCTTGTGCCCCGCAGGTGCATGGGTGTTTAGAGGGCTGTTTGCATGGAACGCGGTGCGCTGATCCATTGATAAGGTGAGGGGTTGCAGGGAATCATGAAAGGAAAATGATGGGCGGTGATCCTGTGCCTCTTTTGTTTCAAGCGTCGATGGTCAGATCTGCTGCACGCAGCGAGTGTGTCTCACGGGGGGATATGCAACGAAGCCCGCGAGGGCGTATCCGGCGGTGCATGCAAATAGGTATCGCCGCGACAGTCCTCACCGTTTCAGCGTGGGCTCCGCTGCCGTTTTCCGGCCATGAGGGGCGAGCCGCGACTGGCGCAACCGTCGCAGCCCATGATCTGGTCATTACGGACCGTCAATTTTCTCCGCAGCAAATCGTGGGGAGACTCAATCAGACGATCAAGATTGTGATCCGCAATCAGGGAACCCGGACACATAACTTTGTGCTTCCGGCATTTTATATCTTCTCTCCCAATCTGCCAGCCTCTCAGGGGGTAAGCGTGGAATTCACCCCGGACAAACAGGGGGTGTTTCCGTTTTTTTCGGACACAGGCGGCCGGAAAGAACCTGGACTGTCAGGTGAGGTGATCGTGCGCTGAGGCAGCCCGCGAACCTTGCACACCGGTGGACGGGACGGCGCCGACGCGAATCGGGAGAGACCGAGCGTTGCGCCGACCAAAACATCCGCACCGATCCACTCTGCGAACGTATGCCGATTCGCTGCGGAACCGGGCGCTGAATCGCTGCAAGCGCGTACACAGATCTGCTGCCGCGTACACAGATCTGCTGCGATGAAATATTAACCCAGAGAACGCTCCAATTCGCGTCCGCCTAGGATATGATAGTGTAAGTGAAATACGGTTTGGCCCGCCGACGCGCCCCTGTTGGTGATGACGCGGAATCCGGATTTGGAGGCGCCGGTCAGCCGAGCCACTTCCCTGATCGCCTGTTGCAGTTCGGACAGCAGTGTGAAATCATCGTCGGGAAGATCCATGATCGACTCCATGTGCCGCTTGGGAACGATCAAGACGTGAATGGGCGCGGCCTTCTGTATGTCTTCAAAGGCGATCACCCCGTCTGATTCGAACACTTTCTTTGACGGAATCTGGCCGTTCACGATGCCGCAAAAAATGCAATCCATGTGTTCATGCAACACCTTTCGCTTCAAGTATGTTCGTTGTCTCAATCATCATATCAAAGGAGTGAATACTCGCCAATGTCAGAGGGAATTGGATATGCCGGCGATCGATTTGTTTCACTGACGGAACCCGTTGTGCCTATTGAAGATCGCGCCCATCAGTTTGGGGATGGAGTATATGAGGTGATTCGCGTGTACGGCGGACGCCCTTTCCTGATGGAGTATCACCTGGAGCGATTTGCAAAAAGCGCGGCCTTTATTTCACTGCCTCTTGACCGTTCGACAGACGATCTGCAGGCGCTCATTCTTGAAGCGATCGCGCGCGCCGGATTTCCGGAAGCACAGGTCTACTTTCAGTTGTCCCGTGGATTCGCAAAACGGGAACATGGATTTCCCGCGATTCCGAGCCATCTGACTTTGACCGTGCGGCCAGTCGACGAAGTCAAGCTGGCCTCCCAGTGGCGAACTGGACAACAGATGATTTTGGCGGAAGATATCCGTTGGAAACATTGCCACATCAAGTCGCTGAATCTCTTGCCAAACGTCTGGACCAAGCAGATCGCGATCGACAGCGGAGCGCACGATGCCATTTTTGTGCGTGACGATCATGTGACCGAATGCACCAGCAGCAATATCGCCATCGTTCGTGGCGGCGTCATAGTCACTCATCCAGCCAACGAATGGATTCTGCATGGAGTCACCCGCCGTTTTGTGCTGGAGCATGCGAAAAAAGCGGGGTTGCCGGTTGAGGAAGCGACGTTTTCGCCCGATTCGCTCTTCACAGCGGATGAGGTGTTCACCATGGGCACTTTGAGTGAAGTCACACCGGTAAACATGATTGACGGTCGGGAAGTGGGGCCGTACGCCGATGCGCCTGGAAGCATGATCCGAAAACTGCGGTCCGCCATCAGAGAGGCCGTTAAATTGGCATAAATATTTTTTTGTGATAAATAATGGATTACAAAATGCCGCAAATGGCTAGCCCGTTTTTGTGAGAAAATAAACATTGACCAATCAGTCAAAAAATGATGGTGAAACGCAATGTCGTCTGCTATCATAGACGCAGGAACGTAAGGAGGCGATCTCGATGCGATCTGTTCGACGTGTTGCCGTGCTTGGATCGGGTGTGATGGGCGCTGCGATCGCAGCGCATTTGGCCAATGTGGGAATACCCAGTCTGTTGCTCGACATCGTACCGTCGACGCTCACGGCGGAGGAAGAGAAAAAAGGGCTGACACTGACAGATCGGACCGTTCGCAACCGCTTGGGCGAGTCCGCCAAGGCAGCGCTGTCAAAGGCTAAGCCAGCTCCTTTATACCAGCGCGAGGACAGCGACCTGATCGAAGTCGGCAACTTTGAAGACGATTTCGAAAAGATTGGCGACTGCGACTGGATCATTGAAGTTGTCGTGGAGCGATTGGATATCAAGAAAACCGTGTTGGCTCGCGTGGACCGGCACCGTCTTCCCGGGTCGATCGTGAGTTCCAACACTTCCGGAGTCTCCATCTCCGCGATGGCGCAGGGAAAATCCGACGATTTTAAGAAACACTTTTTGGGCACTCATTTTTTCAATCCGCCGCGTTACATGAAATTGCTAGAATTGATCCCCACTCACGATACGCTCCCCGAAGTGCTTGGGTACATGCGCTCGTTTGTTCAGGATGTCCTTGGCAAAGGGGTTGTGGTGGCCAAGGATACGCCAAACTTTATCGCAAACCGCATTGGCACATACGGCCTGCTTACCACCCTCGGCGCCATGAAAGAGACATCGTTCGGCGTCGACGAGGTTGATCTGTTGACGGGAGTTGTTATTGGCCGTCCGAAGAGCGCGACGTTTCGCACGCTGGACATCGTCGGTCTCGATACTTTCATCAATGTGGCCAATAACGTGTTCGACCAGTCAACGGATGCGGAAGAAAAGTCCATTTTCACGGTGCCTGGTGAGTTGCTTGCCATGGCTGATAAGCGATGGATCGGCGAAAAGGCGGGTCAGGGTTTCTTCAAACGGGAGAAAAGCAAAGAGGGAACGCAGATTCTGGCGCTGGACCTGGACACTCTCACGTACCGTCCGCGACGAAAATTGGCGAGCGTCTCGTTTGAAGCGGCGAAACTGGCGCCGACGCTTGCGCAGAAACTCAAGGCGCTGGTGTATGGCAACGATGAAGCGTCTGTATTTGTCTGGAATATCCTCAAGCGCGTATTGCTGTACAGCGCTTCGCTCGTCGGCGTGATCGCCGACGACATCGTGGCGATCGACGAGGCGATGAAATGGGGATTCAACTGGGAGCTTGGCCCCTTTGAGACATGGGACGCCATCGGCGTCACAAAGTCCGTGGCGCGCATGCGGCAAGAGGGCTTGGCGATTCCGCCCTTTGTCGAACAACTGCTCGCTTCGGGTCAGTCGTTTTACGATCACAGCAATCCCACTGTAAAACAGTATTTTTCGGGAGCGCGCTACGAACGGTTGACCGCAGATGAACGGATCATCGACCTCGCCGCACTGAAGAATCAGGGTAAGCTCATCATGGGGAACAAAGGCGCCAGCTTGATCGATATCGGCGACGGCGTCGCTTGTCTCGAATTTCACTCGCCGAAGCAGGCCATCGGCGCGGATATGATCACCATGATGATGAAGGCCGCCGACGAGGTGGAGCGTAATTTTGAGGCGCTTGTCGTGGGAAGCGCCGCCGCCAATTTCTCGGTGGGCGCCAATCTCATGATGATGTTGATGGAAGCGCAGGACGAAAACTGGGATGACATCGATCTGGCTGTCAGACAGTTTCAAAATGCGAACATGAGGCTCAAGTATCTGAAGAAACCGGTGGTGGTTGCGCCGTACGGCCTGACGCTCGGCGGAGGCGCAGAGATCGCGATGGCGGGACAGCGCATGCAAATGGCCGCCGAGACTTACTGCGGACTGGTGGAGGTGGGCGTCGGACTGTTGCCGGGAGGCGGCGGCGTCAAGGAAGTGTTGATTCGCATGATGGAACAGTTGCCAAAAGACGGCGAACTGTCTCCGATGCCACTGGTGCAGAAGGCCTTTGAAGTGATTGCCCTGGCAAAAGTTTCGTCCAGCGCCAAGGATGCCAAGAATTTGGGCTATGCTCGCCAGAGCGACGGCATTTCCGTCAACCGCGACCAGTTGCTCGCGGATGCCAAGACGTCCGCTCTGGAATTGGCGCGGTCATTCGTTCCAAAGCCCCGGGAGCGTGTGACGGTGGTCGGGGCGAACGGCGCCGCGCTGCTCAAGATGGGCGTCTTTGGGATGCAAAAGAGCGGATACATCTCTGAACACGACGTGCTGATTGCCAAACAGGTGATTCGTGTTCTGACAGGGGGAAATGCGGCGGGAGGATCGCGGGTGAGCGAACAGTATCTTCTTGATCTGGAGCGCGAAGCATTTCTGTCGCTCTGCGGAGAGGCCAAGACACAGGCCCGCATGCAACACATGCTGCAAACAGGGAAGCCGTTGCGCAATTGAGAAGGGTATGACAAGACGAGACTGCCGGGAGGGAATACCTAATGAGAGAAGCCGTGATTGTGGCCGGCGCGCGCAGCGCTGTGGGCAAGGCCGGACGCGGCAATCTGCGCCAAACCAGGCCGGATGAACTGGCGGCCATGATTCTTAAAGGCGTACTTGCGCGCGTGCCTGAGCTTGATCCCGCGGATATCGAAGACATCGTTCTTGGCTGTGCGACTCCTGAAGCGGAGCAGGGGATGAATATGGCGCGTCTCATTGGGCTGCGCGCCGGCTTGCCGACGTCTGTGGCGGGCGTCACCATCAACCGCTTTTGCAGTTCGGGCCTGCAGGCCATCGCGATGGCGGCGCAGTCGATTCAGACTGGCATGAACGATGTGGTTGTGGCAGGCGGGGTGGAGAGCATGAGCCGGTTGCCGATGGGCGGGTACAATATTTCGCCAAATCCATACCTGGCCGAACATTTTCCTGAGTCCTACATGTCCATGGGCCACACGGCGGAAGAAGTGGCGCGGCGCTTTGGCGTCAGCCGCGAAGATCAGGACGCGTTCGCACTGCAGAGCCATCAGCGCGCCGCAGCGGCCATCCGCGAGGGTAAGTTTAAAAATGAAATCATTCCCGTCGATGTCACATTGGCCGAAGTGGATGACGACGGTCGTGTTCGGGAACGCAACGTTGTCGTCGACACGGATGAAGGGGTGAGGCTCGATACGACGCTCGAAGCGCTTGCGAAACTGAAACCGGTGTTCAACGTGGCGGGGAGCGTAACTGCGGGAAACTCTTCGCAAACGAGCGACGGGGCGGCGGCGCTCGTCCTGATGTCCGATCATGAAGCGGCCGCTCGGGGCCTGCAGCCGATGGGGGTGTTCCGGTCGTTCGCCGTGGCGGGCGTCGATCCGGACATCATGGGAGTGGGCCCGGTCGCCGCGGTGCCAAAGGCGCTCGCCAAGGCGGGGCTGACGCTCGATGACATCGATCGCATTGAGTTGAATGAAGCGTTTGCGTCACAGTCTCTCCATGTGATCAGGGCGCTTCACATGGATCAGGGCAAGGTCAATGTCAACGGCGGCGCTATCGCTCTGGGCCATCCGCTCGGGTGCACGGGCGCCCGCCAGACGGTCAC
This sequence comes from Bacillota bacterium, assembly GCA_021793015.1. Classification (GTDB taxonomy): domain Bacteria; phylum Bacillota; class Bacilli; order Alicyclobacillales; family SLC66; genus JAKADD01. The sequence continues at coordinate 3,303 of JAJYTO010000140.1, read as the reverse complement.
GCTGCTTGAGGAACTGAAACGCGCGGGCGGTCGTTACGGCCTTGTAACGATGTGCATTGGCGGCGGCATGGGGGCCGCCGGGGTGATCGAGCGGCTGTAAGGACGGGGATAGACTTTCATGCCTGAGTTTTGCGAAGCAAAATCTCACTTGAGCAGCACCAACAACCGGGAAGAAAAGTATGTGAGTGTCGGAATGGCCGCGAAGATGCTCGGTGTCAGTATTGGCGTCCTGCGAAAATGGGATCTGCCAGAATCTACGGAAAGCGCGGAGGGAAAAAGCTCGTTGAAGTCGTTCGATCCACATGGCAAGACCCCGCAAGCGTTCAACGAGACGATGTATCGAAAAGCGGATTGGAGTATTTGGAATCAAGCAAAGAAACTGATTGAAAAAACCTTGCAGGGGAAAGGGGGTAGCCTGGTTTCGTGGTTGGATCAACGCAAGGAACTGCTTCAAAGGTAACGAAGGGCTCCTGCCGTGTACACGCGGAGAAAGGCGCGGCGGGAAATCTTATCGGGACCGGGTAACACCCGGGAAGATGGAAACACGAATCAGACATAGGAAAGGGCAACTTTTCCGTCCTCTGGTCCGGCTCATCTTCGGTGGTGCGAGAGCAGCCTCCAAGCGGATGAATCCTGCAAGACCGCGGACTCGAAAGAGTCGAAAAGACCTACGAGAGATTGTGGTAGGTTTTTTGAACCAGGAAGTTTGATCATGAACCGTTCAATTCGTGAGCATGGAGCACAATTTTTTGTCGCTGAAGGGGACGCGGCCAACATTTTTACGCCGGAGGATTTTACCGAGGAACATCGCATGATCGCAAGAACCACGGAAGAATTCATCAATGGCGAGATTATACCTGCGGCGGAACAACTGGAACACCAGGACTGGGATCTGACCGTCAAACTGCTGCGCAAGGCTGGCGATCTGGGCCTGTTGGCTGCAGACGTGCCCGAGGAGTATGAAGGACTGGGCCTCGACAAAGTCAGTTCGTCGCTGATTACTGAGCAGATTACCAGGGGTGGATCATTCGCTTTGTCTCACGGGGCGCATGTTGGCATTGGCTCGCTCCCCATCGTATATTTCGGAAACGCCGCGCAAAAAAAGAAGTATCTGCCCGATCTTGCCAGCGGAAAGAAGCTGGCGGCCTATGCGTTGACGGAACCCGGATCAGGATCCGACGCACTGAGCGCCAGAACGACGGCAAAACTGTCAGCGGACGGCAGGCACTATGTCCTGAACGGCAGCAAGCAGTTCATCACGAACTCGGCGTTTGCCGATCTGTTTATTGTCTACGCCAAAATTGACGGGGAGCAATTCTCCGCGTTCATCGTCGAACGCGACACTCCCGGGTTCTCAACAGGTCCGGAAGAAAAAAAGATGGGCATCAAGGCATCGTCCACGCGTCCGCTGATTTTGGACGATGTGCATGTGCCCGTTGAGAATTTGCTCGGCGAGCCCGGACGCGGCCATGTGATCGCGTTTAACATTCTGAATATCGGCCGCTACAAATTGGCTGTCGGCTGTGTCGGCGCCGCCAAGGAAGCGCTTGAGACATCCATCAAATACGCCAAGGCGCGCGAACAGTTCCAGCGTCCGATCGCTTCGTTTCCGTTAATCCAAAGCAAAATCGCGGATATGGCCACGCGGACGTTTGTCTCGGAGAGTATCGTCTACCGTACGACGGGAGCGATTGACCAAGCGCTGGAGGACGTTGACCTATCAGGTGCGGATGCGGGACGCAAGGCGGCCAAGGCGATTGAGGAATTTGCCATCGAATGCTCGATCAACAAGGTGTTTGGTTCTGAGACCCTCGATTTTGTGGTGGATGAAGGGGTCCAGATTCACGGCGGCGCAGGGTTCATCCAGGAATACCCGATCGAGCGCATGTACCGCGATTCACGTATCAACAGAATTTTCGAGGGCACCAATGAAATCAATAGGTTGCTCATCCCTGGAACACTGGTGAAAAAAGCGCTTAAGGGTGAGGTGGCGTTGCTGCAGGCCGCCCAGGCGTTGCAACAGGAACTGCTGGCGCCGATCGAAGCCGCCGACGAGAGCGCGACCCTTGGTCCGGAACATCACGCGGTTGCCATGGTCCGCAAGCTGTTTTTGTTCGCTGGCGGCCTTGCGGTTCAAAAGTACGGACAGAAACTGGAACACGAGCAGGAAGTGCTGGCGAATCTCGCCGATCTCGGAATTGCCCTCTACGGGATGGAGAGCGCTCTCTTGCGCGCGCAAAAAGCGCAGGCAAACGGACATCGCCACGCGGCTCTGCAAGCTGAGTATGTGCGTCTGTTTGTGGCGGAGATTTTTCCGGATGTGGAGCGCATCGCAAAGGACACCCTTGCCATCATGGAGGAGGGGGACAGCTTGCGGACATCGCTCTCTGTGCTGCGCAAACTCACGCGTCTGCTTCCCGCCAATACGGTGGCGCTCAAGAGAGGGATCGCTGGCCGCCTGCTGGAAGCTGAGAAGTATCTCGCCTGATACAGGTTCATCCCAGCGTACAAAACAGGGGATGTCGACAAGACATTTGTGACCGGATAAAAAGAGGCGTCACAGCGATACTGGAACGGGGCGCGTACGACTGCCTCCTGATCGCCGTGTTGCCTCTTTTTATCGCATGGCGCGCATGGCCTGCTTCAGCATCGGTTGCCACACGAAGCGCGCCAGGCTGATGACCCAGACATTGAGGACATCCTCGGAAGGCGGGGCTACGAGTGAGTTGAATTGTACGTCTCGCCCATTCGGGGTCGCTGTTGTCACAGACGGCGTTGCGGGCACGGATGTGGACAGGGGCGCCGCAGGGATCGCGACATCCGTCGTCACGGCGGTTGTCGCGGGCGTTCCAGAGGACGCCAAAGCACTGGACGCTGCCGGCTGTGCTGCAAAGGACACGGTCGTCCCAACTGACGCAGCCCCGGATACTGTCGAAGTCGCAGGTGTGGCCGTCGAGGTCGCAGGCGTGGCCGTCGAGGTCGCAGGTGTGGCCGTCGAGGTCGCAGGCGTGGCCGTCGAGGTCGCGGGCGTGGCCGTCGAGGTCGCAGGCGTGGCCGTCGAAGTCGCAGGCGTGGCCGTCGAGGTCGCAGGTGTGGCCGTCGAGGTCGCAGGTGTGGCCGTCGAGGTCGCAGGCGTGGCCGTCGAGGTCGCAGGCGTGGCCGTCGAGGTCGCAGGCGTGGCCGTCGAGGTCGCGGGCGTGGCCGTCGAGGTCGCAGGCGTGGCCGTCGAGGTCGCAGGCGTGGCCGTCAAAGTTGCGGGCGTGGCCGTCGAGGTCGCGGAAGGCGGCGTGACTCGACTGCCCG
>JAJYTO010000139.1 GCA_021793015.1 Bacillota bacterium | reverse complement strand
GCTCACGACGCCAAAGCCATCCAACACACCTTGGATGCTTTTGAGAAGAGTATGTCTGCATTGAAGAAAACAGTCTGACCAAGTACACTTACGCTGATGGACTAACCGGAACAATCATGATAGACACGATGACGTTCATTGAAAGAGATGATATTCTTCTTCTAATAGACAGGCAATTGTTTGGGGAAGGGTGTCGTATCGTGACTGAAATGCCGTCAGTGCTGAAAAATCTTGCAGATCTTTATCCGCGACTCAGTGCATCTCAGCAACGGATTGTCGAGGTCATAGTAAAAGACTCGGAAACAGCAGCCTTTTACAACGTAGCGGAACTGGCGAGGGCTGCAAACGTCAGTGATGCCACTGTGACTCGGTTTGCCCGTTCAGTGGGTTACGGTGGGTTTCCAGAGCTGTCGCAGCAGCTTCAGGCCATTGTTCGCATGCGCCTGACCACCAAGGAACGGTTGGAAAAATCTTGGGCTGTAGAACGCGATGGTCGAAATGACGTACTGTGGCAGTCGGTGAAAGAAGACGTCCAGAATCTGCACATGTTTCTCGATGACCTGGACGCAGACGGCCTGGAAGACTGTGCGAAAGAACTAATGGAAGCCCGGACCATTGGCATTGTCTGTTCACGCAGCACCCTTTCCCTTGGATTGTTCTTTCAGTTTTACTTGAACTTCCTGCAAAAAAACGTGCTCCTTGTCGACGGTGAGCCAAGAACCCTGGATCAACTGGCTCACCTGCAATCCGACAAGGACATCGTGGTGGGAATTGGCTTTTCCCGCTACAGCCGTTTTACCGTGAATAGCGTCAAGTACCTGTCGCAAAAAGGCTTGACAGCTTACGTGATTACGGACTATCCCTCTTCTCCTCTGGTTCGGTACGCGACTAAAGCGTTCTATTGTCCCACGGGCATCGCTTCACACATGGATTCCTTTGTGGCTCCCATGGCATTATTGCAAGCGTTAATCCGACGGATGTCATCCGAACTGTATTCAAACACGCTGGAAGAGTTGACGAGGCTGGAGGAAATTTGGGATTTGTTCGATGTGTATTACGAGAAAGATGATTCAAAGGAGTAAGGCGTCATCAATTATTGCAGATAATGATCATTGGCCATGAGGTGCTCCCACAGAGCAATCTCTTCATGGCGAGAACGCCTTGACATTGAAATCAAGGCGTTCACCATTCCCATGCTGCGACACAACCGCTAATACGTCAGGACATTTTCGCGATCGCCTCTGTGTCATCGACAGCTTCCCGCTCATCCACTGCCCTGGAGAGCGCCTTTGTACGCCAACTGCTGGCCACTCCCCAGTAGAAGAATACGATTGATCCCAGGATGACAACGTACAGATCCAACGGATACGGAAGATCCCCGTTGCCGCCAAAACTTCCATAGTAGGACACAATGAGCATGAAAATCATAAAGACCAGCAGCCAGATCCCCGCCTTCAGATGCTTGCCCAAATCTTCGCGCAGGTTCTTCGAGCGGGCGACAAAACCCAGGTAGATCAGGAGCGCCGCAAATTCAAGAATCATCAGAGGCTCCACATTGGCCCACCCGGACCAGTACACGATATTGCTCCCGACGATAAACGCCACCAGGGATATCCAGTGCAATCCCGCCATGCGGACTGGGCGTTTGGCGTCGGGAACGAGTTTGCGAAACGCCATGGCGGAAACCGGACCGATCATATAAGTGAGCACGGACGCGCTGGAGGCGAATGCTACGAGTTTACTCCAGAGCGGAAACGGCCCCGTCCAAACGATCCCCAGCACCAGCGTCAGCCACATGGCCGCGCGCGGAATTCCTGTCCGTTCGTCGATTTTTTCGAATACTCTCCAAAAATACCCATTATTTGAGAAGCCAAGCGCCACTCGGGCAGTCGACGCAAAGTAGACCCACCCGGCGCCAAGCGGCGATATCACGGCGCTGAAGCGCATGAACCAGGCCAGCCATGTCAAGCCTAGGATCATCGATACATCCACCAGAGGACCGCTGAATGAAAGTTTCGCCCAGCCGTGCGTCAGGTAACTTGGCGGAATGGCGCCGATGAACACCACCTGCACCAAAATATAGATGACGGCGACGATGATCAGTTCAAGCACGATGGCGCGCGGCACGTCGCGCCCGGGATTGCGCGCTTCGGCGGAAAGATCGACCGCCTGCCGAAAGCCCAGCATGGAGAAGATGATGCCTGACGTGGCCACAGCGGAAAGGATGCCAGGGAACCCGTATGGCGCGAATCCCTGTGAAGTAAAGTTTGATACATGCATGCTGAACGCCAATGTGACAATCGTGACCACGGGAATGACAATCTTGACGATCGTAACCAGATTGTTGATGCGCGCGAGCAGCTTGACGCCGTAGTAATTGATAAAGAAAAATCCTGCGATAATCAGCGCCTCGATCAACCATCCAGCAAACGTGGGCAAACCGGTTGTGGAACTGAACAACCCTTTAATCCCCAGATACTGCACGGCCGCTTCTCCTTCGATCGGCGGAATCGTGGAATACGCGATCAGCGTCGCGACGGACATTAGAAAACCGACCAGAGACCCATGTGAATAATCGGGATACCTGACGACGCCGCCCGCGGCAGGCAACATTGAGGACAATTCGGCGTACACCAGGGCGATGAAGATCAGCGCGACCGCTCCGATCACCCAACCCACGATCGCTCCGGGCCCCGCATCGTTCGCCGCGTATTGCACGCCAAACAGCCACCCTGATCCAATGGCCGCGCCGATTCCAATCAACGTGAGGTCTAACATGCTCAGACTCCGCCTGAGATGTCTGTTTTTGATATCCATACTTTTCCTCCCCGTGGCGATTTTTACAGCGTTATGCCCGCTGCCGATTCGATCCTGTGGCGCCACCCACTCCTACAGGCGCTCCGTAACCGTCTTTGCCTGTACAAAGTTGAGCAGATAATCTTTGCTTCCCGCCTTCGCGTCCGTGCCAGACATATTGAAACCGCCGAACGGCTGGACACCCACGAGCGCTCCTGTACACTTCCGGTTAAAGTAAAGGTTACCACACATCATGTGTTCACGGGCATATTCCAGACGTTCACGCAGAGAACTGAAGACCGCGCCGGTGAGTCCGTATTCCGTGTCGTTGAAGACGCGAACCCCTTCTTCATAGCTGGACACCTTACAGATACCGAGGACCGGTCCGAAGATCTCTTCCTGCATGATCCGGGACTGCGGAGACGCGTCGACAAAGATGGTCGGATGAATGAAATAGCCTTCGCGGTCATCGGCGTCGCCGCCCAGCGCCAGTTTGGCTTCATTCTTTCCGAGTTCAATGTAACCGGTGATCTTGGCGTACGCCTTCACATCGATAACCGGTCCGAGATCCGGATTTTCGCTGGCCGGTCCGACCTTCAGGGCTCCGGCCAGTTGGACTACCTTCGCGACCACTTCGTCATATACCGCTTCGTGAATAATGGCGCGCGATCCGGCCGAACACTTCTGACCCTGAAAACCAAACGCGGAGGCCACGATCGCAGCGGCGGCCGCATCGATATCGGCTGTTTCGTCGACGACGATGCCGTCCTTGCCGCCCATCTCTGCGACGACTCGTTTGATCCAGCGTTGTTTCGCGATATTCCGGTGCGCCGCCTCGTCAATATGAATGCCTGTCGCCTTCGACCCGGTGAATGACACGAAACGCACATCACGATGCGCCACCATATGATCTCCAATGATTTCTGGCGGTCCGGGAACAAAGTTGAGCACGCCTTCTGGCAGCCGCAATTCCCGCATGATCTCCACAAATTTGGCGGCCATCACGGAGGATAGCGGCGATGGCTTCAACAGCACCGTATTGCCGGTAACGAGCGCCGATGCGGTCATTCCAGTGAGGATGGCGAGCGGAAAGTTCCAGGGTGGAATTACGACGCCGACGCCCAGCGGCTGGTACATCAGACGGTTGTCCTCACCGGGATACGGTTCCAGTTCCTTGCCGCCGCCAAGCTCGATCGCGGCCCGTGCGTAAAATTCGAGAAAATCGATCGCCTCGTTGACATCGCCATCGGCCTCGGACCAGTTTTTCCCGGATTCCCAGATCTGCCAAGCCATCAGTTCCGCCTTTCGCCGGCGCATGATCGCGGCTGCCTTTACAAGAAACAGCGCACGCTCCTGAAACGAAGTGAGCCGCCAATTTGCAAATGCCTTGTCAGCGGCGCTGACTGATTCATCTATGAGCGCCTTGTCAGCCTGGCAAACAAGCCCAACCACCTCGCTATGACGGGATGGATTGAACGACTCCAGTCTATCCGGAGTCGTCGCCTCACGGCCTCCGATGTACAGGGGATAGGTCTTGCCGAACTGCGTTTTTACGAACGTCAGCGCAGCTTCCAATTGCCTCCTGCGATCCGATTGCGACCAGTCGAGGACCGGTTCATTACGATATGGCGTAAGCGTCAACACCAATCATCTCCTCAGGGAAGAATTTAACGGATCAATATCCGCTGTGGATGTATTCATAACTTTGGTTTAAGCAAGTCTTGTGCCAGTGAATATAAGGTGTTACTGAGAGCGGATATCCATCCCGTAACGTTTCAGATAATTATAAAGAGTGCCTCGCGAAATACCCAACTGCTTTGCGGCTGCATGTTTGTTCCCATATGTTCTGTACAATGCGGCGCGAATTTCCTCAGCGTCAATGGCCCGGCGGCCGCCAACGCGACACGCGGGGGAATTATTCTCAGGCGTTGGATTTGCGGGCAAGGAGTCGCTGCCTTGTTTCACTTCCCAAATGTCGCGAATTTCCTCCGGCAAATGTTTTCTTGCAGCGTTCCCTTCTTCCGCAAGAATAACGATTCGTTCCATCGCATTGCGCAATTGCCGAATATTCCCTGGCCACGAATAACTCATAAGGGCAATGATCACAGATGGATCAACGACAGGAATTGGTTTATTGTACTTTAAAGAAAACTCGCGCAGAAAGCGCTGAATCAGCAAAGGAACATCCTCTAGCCGCTCTCGCAAAGGCGGAATTCGGAGGGTCACGACATTCAGGCGATAAAATAGATCCTCGCGGAACAGCCCCTCCTCCATCCTGAGCCGCAGGTTCTGGTTGGTTGCAGCCACAATCCGGACATCCACCCTGACAGGATTGGAACCACCGACGCGATAGAATGACCTGTCTTCAAGGAAACGCAGAAGTTTGACTTGCATTTCCATTGTCAATTCTCCGATTTCATCCAAAAACAATGTGCCGCCCTGGGCGAGTTCAATCTTTCCGGCTCTGTCCTTGCGGTCGGACCCAGTGAATGACCCGCCTTGATAGCCGAACAGTTCGCTTTCAAATAATGGTGCGGGTATGGCGCCGCAGTTGATCGTGATGAACGGACCGCGCTGGCGCAAACTGCCATTGTGAACAGACTGCGCGAACAACTCCTTGCCCACACCCGATTCTCCTGTAATAAGAACGTTCGCATCGGTTTGCGCCACCCGTCTGGCGGTTTGCACGATCGCAAGAAGAGTTCTGCTATTGCCCCAGAGGATTGACCATGGATCGTTTCGTTCCAGGGCAGGCGCATCCGCCGTTGTGGTTCCTGCGCGGCTGGTGGTCTGCATCAGTTCGTTGCCGAGCCGGACAATATACGTGACATCCTGCTCCGTTGAGATCGCGCCAATAACGCGTCCGGCGTCATCCCTGACAGGCAAGGTGTTGATAATGACATGCTTGCCTCTTTGCGGCTCATGATAAGCCTGACGGATCGGCGCGCCATCTCGCAAGACGTGCTCGACCATCAGCGATTTCCAGGTAAAGTCAAGGATGCACTGACCGACAATATGTTCGGCAGAGATGCCGTGCAATTTTTCAGCAGCCCGGTTCCAGTAGCGGACGATCGCCTCCCGATCGACGATGGTGACCGCTTCTTCGAGTGCATCGAGCAACACAGGCAGCAGGGCTGAGGAAAGCATGTGATCCTGATCAGCCAGCATGTATGTCATCATCTCCATTTGTCATCGACATGCAATCGACATGCAATGTTATATATCATTTTAGACAATCTTGTTGAAGTGTTCAAATAGGACACTTGTGTTCATCGTGTGATGGGTCTGCTTTGTATCAGTCCAGTCTCTGCATCGGAGTTCTCCCGAACTCCTTGCCATACCGGAATGCTGGCACGCATATTGCTTATGGCGATTGTAGACGACGTAATGTAAGCACTTTAATCAGGAGTGGATCTCCCGTGGAACAGTTGCTGCGAAACATACTTCTCTTCCTGGCAAAGAGTAAGGCGGCAAATCGGTTGGCCCAGCGGTACGGCCTGCGGTTTGGCGCGAAGCGGTTTGTCGCCGGTCAATTGATTCCAGACGCGCTGGCCGCGACTCGCATTCTCAACGCCGCAGGCATCATGGTGACTCTCGATCATCTGGGCGAGTCCGTTTTCACAGAGAAGGAGGCAGGGAACGCGACGAGGGATTGTCTCGACACCCTCGACGCAATAGCCGAAGCGGGCGTGCAGTCGCGACTGTCCATAAAACTCACGCAGCTTGGGCTGGATATTGACCGCAATTTATGCCAGGGCAATGTTCGAAAAATCCTTGAAAAGGCCCAGGGATATGGAATCTTCGTGAGGATCGACATGGAGGACTACGCTCACAACGAGGTGACGCTTGACATTTTTCGAGAGTTGCATAAACAGTTCCCAAATATGCTCGGACTGGTCATCCAGGCCTACCTGTACAAGAGCGGGGAGGATGTTGAGCAGCTTGGCAGGGAGGGAGTCAACCTGCGTCTGGTGAAGGGCGCCTATAAAGAACCGAAGAGTGTGGCGTTTCCGGAAAAAGCGGATGTGGATCGCAACTTTATCGAACTGCTTGAAAGGCACCTGGTCAGCGGAAACTTCACGGCAATCGCCACACACGACGAAGCCGTGATCGACCATATGAAGCTGTTCATTCAGAACAATAACATACCGCGCGATCGTTTTGAGTTCCAGATGCTTTACGGAATCCGGACGAGTCTTCAGCAGTCCCTTGTCCTGGAGGGCTACACGGTCCGGGTATACGTTCCCTTCGGAAGGGATTGGTATGCGTATTTCATGCGGCGCCTTGCGGAACGTCCGGCTAATGTGGGATTCGTCATGCGCTCGATGATCAAGTCATGAGCTGCTAACTTCGCTCTTTCCAGCGCCAGGAATGGCGTATGTCACATGAGATGACCACGGGGGATGCGGTGCGGCGCGTTCGGCATGCGACAGGTTATGGTTTGCAGGCAATTATGCTGTATGTTATTGAGAATCGTCTGCCTGGAGAGAGGTCACGCATATCATGTCCGCGATGTCGTCCGCACTACACCCTCTGGACAGATCGTTCACCGGTTTGGCAAAGCCAGATAACACAACCCCCAGCGCCGTGCTCCCCGAAGTCCTCTGAACAAGCTTGTAACTGATGTTGGCCGCATTGAGATCTGGAAAAATGAGTACGTTGGCATGTCCATCTATCACTCCATCGGGATCCTTACTCCACGCAACCTCCGGTACAAGCGCCGCATCCGCCTGCAATTCCCCGTCCACAATCAATTCTGGCTGAGTCTTCCGGACAAGAGCGACCGCTTCCTGAATTTTCTCCAGCGAATCGTGTTTTGCACTTCGCTTGGTGGAAAAAGACAGGAACGCGATAACCGGATCGATGCGAAGGATATCGCGCACGATTTCAGACGTATTTATGGCGATTTCCATGAGTTGACGCGCGGTCGGAACAGGCACGACCGCGCAGTCGGCAAACGCAACCACTGCCTGACCACCCGCTAACGGTTCCCTGAATAACATCGCAAACGCCCCGGATACGACGCTTCTCCCAGGTTTCAGACCAACGATTTGCAATCCAGCCTGCAGCACGCGCGCAGTAGGAACGCTGGCTCCTCCGAGCATCCCGTCCGCACGCCCCGTGACCAGGAGCATCGCGGCGTACATCTCGTTGGTTGAAACGGCGCGGTAGGCGTCTTCCTGAGACGGAGACACCTTGCCGGACCGAATTCGGATATTTCTATAGGCGTCCGCCAATTCACGCAGATGAGGGTCATGCGCAGGCGCTGCCACGTGGATATTGCTGCTGCGCATCCACGTTTCTCGCACAGTTGCGGCGGCATGATTGAGCAGAGTGATGCGCAGCGACATGTTGGGAGTGTCCCGCAGCAACTGCTTAACGGCTTCCTGACATCTGGGATCATCTCCGTCGGTTACGATGACGTGGACAGGTCTCTTGCTGCCGCGCTCCCGAATGTCATGAATCCGCTCCTGAATACAAGCGTGTGGCACGTTGCATCCCTTCCTCCACCATCGAATGTCATCAGATGAAATGGGGCAGCGCTGCGGCGCTTTCCCCGCGCAGCGCTGTTCCCTCCCCTTGTCGTTACTGTTTGTTGCGATGATCCAGATCTGCGTACTTCGGCAACAATCGCACAGGCAGCTTCAGGGCGTCCCGTCGAAATGGCGGGGCCAACTGGGTCCCATCGACCATGATCTCAAGCACGGTGGGTCTGCCCGATTTCAGCGCCGCCTGCATCGCGTCTCCGACCTCGCCCGGATGACTGACCCGCACGCCGTCGGCGCCCATGGCCCGCGCCACTTCCGCAAAGTTGGGCGTTTGGATGTTTGACCCCACAAACCGATTATTGTAGAAGTCCACCTGATTTTTCTTCTCCGCGCCCCACTGCCCGTTGTTGAACACACACGCAATGGTCGGCAGCCCCTGCTCCACCGCCGTGCTGACTTCGTGCAGGCTCATCCCCCACGCCCCGTCTCCGATGATGGCCACTGTAGGGCAGTCCGGGCATCCGAGCTGGGCGCCCAGAGCCGCCGGATAGGCGAATCCGCAGTTGCCAAACGTCAGCGCCGCCAGATATTTGCGGCTCTGTTCGAACGTGAAGTAACTGTTCGCGGTCGATGCGATGTTGCCAATGTCCGTCGTAACAATGACGTTTTTGGTGAGTGTCTTGGCAATCTCAAGCAGCGCCCGGCGGGGATTCATGGGATTGCCGTCGGTCATGGCCAGCGATAGAATCTCGTCCTTCCACTGGGTCCGCTGCGCTTGCACTTCGGCCAGACGCTCCTGATTCTGAGGCGGATTCGGCTGTTTCGCCTGCAACAGTTGCAGCAATGCCTCCGCGGCCGCCTGTGCGTCCGCCACAATCCCCATCTCCACCGGGTGAGTGCGAGCAATATGGCGCGGATTGATGTCGATCTGAATGATTTTCGCCTGCTTCGGAAAATAGTTGATGTCGTACTGCGGCAGCGTTCCAAATACCGAGAGTCGCGTGCCGATCGCCAGCACCACATCCGCCTGACTAAGCACATGCATGGCTGATTTCGCGCCCATGTAGCCGATCGGCCCCACCCACAGCGGATGATTCGCGGGGAACGCATCGTTGTGCAGGTACGATACAGCCACTGGCGCGGTCAGGTATTCGGCGATCTGCTGAATCACGGGAATTGCATCACTGTCGACCGCCCCGCGTCCGGAGATGATCACGGGCCTCTTCGCATGCGCCAGCAGTTCCGCTGCCTGCGCCAGCGCGGAAGGACTGCCTGCCGAGCGGTTCTCTGCGCGATATTGATACGGCTGTAAAATTTCGTCCTCCAGTTCCCCGTAAAAGTAGTCGCGCGGAATGTCGTACAGTACGGGCCCCCGTTCCGCGTAGGCGATGCGAAACGCGGTGCGCAGGACGTCGGCCGCCCGATTGGGGTGCGTGACACGCAGCGCCGCTTTCGTGATCGGTTTGAAGATCGAAACGGTGTCCGCTTCCTGAAATCCATCCCATCCTACAGTTCCAGACCCCGCAGACGGAGAGATCACAACCAGGGGCGTGTGAGCCATGTTCGCCGCCGCAACGCTCGTGACCATGTTGGTGATGCCGGGCCCGTTTTGCCCCACCACCACGCCGGCTCTCCCCGTCACCCGGCCAAACCCGTCCTCCATGTGCGCGGCGCTTTGCTCGTGGCGCACGGGGATAAAGCGGACGCCGGCGTTTGGCAACAGATCCAGCATATCCATGAACGCCGACCCCACGATCCCGGACATATGATCGACGCCTTCGGCCACCAGGGTTTCTGCGATCGCTTCACTGGGTGTCATTCTTGTCATGAGTGATCCCT
>JAJYTO010000138.1 GCA_021793015.1 Bacillota bacterium | reverse complement strand
ATCGAGCGATCTTGCACCGCCGTTTCGAATGCCAATGAACCAGGGGGCCAGTTCCCCATCTTCATTGTACACCGGAAAATACCGCTGATGTGAGCGCATGACAGTCACGATCACCTGTTCTGGCAGGGTCAAGAAGCGCGCTTCAAAGCGTCCCATGAACGCTGTCGGATACTCTACAAGCTGAGTGACCTCTTCCAGAAGGTCGGGATGAATCTCGACGGCCAGTCCGCGATTGGCCGCGAGTTCCATCGCTTCTTTTACGATGAGTTCCCGTCGCTGCGCGATGTCGCCAATCACGAACGCTTCGCGCAAGATATGCGGATACTCGCTGGCATCGCCGATGGGCAGGGGATCCCTCGACAATGTCCGGTGTCCGTAAGTCAGCGCCTGCGCTTTGCGGCCCGCCACGCTCACGGGCACTGCGATCCCGCCATACAGGGCAACCAGCCACCGGAGCGGTCTCACAAACCGCATGTCCACAGATCCCCAGCGCATGCTCTTGGGCCAATCGACTCCGACGATGACAGCGGGCAGAATGTCCGCCAAAACATCCACCGCGGCGCGTTCCGGCCAGCGCTTTGCAGCGAACGCGTAGACTCCGCCCGGGGCCTCTTGGAAGACCAGTTCATCGACATCCACATTCTGTGACCGCGCAAAGCCCTGAGCAGCGCGTGTCCACTGGCCGTCCCCGGCGCGCGCGCTGGCGGCCGCCGGCCCGCGCACCCACTCCACATGTTCGGCCTGGACAGAAGCGAGACTGCGGACCAGAAAACCAAGACGCCGCGGAGTGCCATACAGGTCAATCGTTTCAAAACGCAGCCTCTGCGCGGTCAGCGCGTCCGCCAACGCATTGGAGACGGTCGTCACGCCGAACTGAACAAAGCGCGCAGGCATCTCTTCAACCCCAATTTCAAGCAGAAAATCTTTGGCTGTCACACCATCCGCCTCCATGGCTCCCCCTCCTTGTACACTATGATTCGTCTGTGCGGGCGTGTTCACCCACATACACCTGCGCCGTCAGGCGGGCGAGACTGCGCACGCGAGCCATATAGCCTGTCCGCTGAGCCACCGATACGGCTCCCCGCGCATCCAGCAGATTGAATACATGAGAACACTTCAGGACGTAATCGTAGGCGGGAATTGCGAGTTTTCGGTCCAGGGCCAACCTCGCCTCCGCTTCGTACTCGTCGAACCAGCGCACGAGACGATCCACCGATGAGACCTCGAACGAATAGACGCTGTGCTCGAATTCCGGCCGGCCAAAGACGTCTCCATAAGTGACCCCGGGCGCATACACGAGGTCGTACACGCTGTCCACATCCTGAATATAACTGGCGAGCCGTTCCAGACCGTACGTGATCTCGACAGCCACTGGTCTGGCGTCGATGCCCCCAACCTGTTGAAAATAGGTAAATTGCGTAACCTCCATACCGTCGACCCATACTTCCCAGCCAAGCCCCCACGCGCCGAGCGTGGGCGCTTCCCAATTGTCTTCAACGAAGCGGATGTCGTGTTCAACGGCCGCGACGCCAAGTTCTTCAAGCGAGGCAATATACAGTTCCTGAATGTCATCGGGGGATGGTTTTACGATCACCTGAAACTGGTGATGCTGATACAGCCGATTGGGATTGTTTCCATACCTCCCATCCGCCGGCCGCCGCGACGGTTCGACATAGGCGACCCGCCAGTCGTCGCCCGTCAGCACCCGCAGGAATGTCATAGGATTCATGGTGCCGGCGCCTTTCTCCACGTCATAGGGCTGCGCCGCAACGCACCCATGGCGGGTCCAGAACGCCTGCAATTTCGCGATCATGGTCTGAAAATCAAGCATCCCCAAGCCCCTCCTCTTTCGCGCCCCCCAGATCGGCGCTTCCGGGGTTCCCCTGCAATGGCTGCACTGGCTCGCCATCCAGTCCGTGAAGCTGTGCGGCGACGCGCAGCGACCGCAAGGAAACGCCGGCGTAATCCCGCAGGCAAACCGTCAACAAGTCGCATACCTGCTCCTCCGTCTCGACGCGCAGGTTGACGCGACCGGTGTGCGCGATCCTCTGGCCACTCATCTGCTTCATGACCCGCCACACTCCGGGAACCAGGACCACGTGCCGCAGTTCCGCAGCGCGCACAGCGCACTGCGTGCACAGGAAGCCGCCGCTTTTGAAGCTGAACTCCGTAGAACTCTCCAGTTTTGCGCCGCACCGCGCACAATCGGCGATCGACAGGGCCACGCCGAAGTTCGGCAAGAGCGACAACTGCAGATGGGCCAGCACGAAGCGCGGAGAGAACGACTGGCGCATGCGATCCAGTCCCGCGATCACATCGTCAAAGAGATCGACAGACGACACGCGTCCTCCGCTTTGATCCACGTTTATCAGCAGCTCCATGACAGCCGACGAATAGACGAGTTTATCCATATCCACGCGCAATTCCGTATAATTGTCCAGCAGCGTTCCCTGGGTCACTGTCGCCAGGGAGTCTCCGGCCAGCCGCAACTGCAGGAGGCTGCGCGCCAGTTCCTGAGTGGCGGCGTACAGATGATTATGCTGCAATTGGGCGCGATGCGCAATCGCCCGGACAACGCTGCGCTCTCTGGTCAGCAGTGTCACCAGCCGATGCGCTTCCCCGTATGGCCGAACCTGCAACACGAGCGTCTGCAGGCTTTCCAGCATGAAACCACCCCGTAATCCGCATCCGCCATGCAGGTCTGTCCCGAAATAATGATGGCCCCTGCCGGTCGGAGTCGTATATTGCGCCACTGCTCAGACAGCGCTGTCGCTAAACTCGCGACGGGCGCAATATATGACTCCTCCCCAAGCGGATCATGCATGCCGCTGCCGCTCAGACAGCCGCGGCCTAAAGGCCGCTAATACTCGCCGCAGCGGCATGCATGATCCGTCCTGGCGAGAGTCCAGCGCTGTCGCTAAACTCGCGACGGGCGCAATATACGACTCCTCCCCAAGCAGGTTCTTCGGGCTTAGTCTTGCGCTCCCCCGTCAGTCGTTGCCGACGGAGCGTCCTCCTGGGTCGCCGCCTCGTGCTCTTTGTACAGGAGATAGGCGTCAATTTCCCCTGTCCTGGAGAAATAGTTCCACAGGAAATCTCGCATGGCGATCAATCCTTTCTGTACCGACAAGAAAGCTGAGGGATGCGGTGCATCGACGGGATCGGACGATCTGACCCATGCGCACTTACCGATAGCATGACTGGAGCGCAAGGGTGACTATACGAAGAAGTAATTGGAACAGCGCCTATTCACTCTCAAATCCAAGGGTGCGCAGCACGTGCGGTTGATTCCGCCAGTCCTTTTTTACCTTGATCCACAGTTCCAGAAAAACCTTCGAACCGAAGATGCTTTCAATGTCGCGACGGGCCAGGCTGCCTACACGTCTGAGCATGTCGCCCCCCTTGCCGATCAGAATCGCCTTTTGGGAATCGCGTTCGGTGTAAATGATCGCGTTCACATAGAGCACATTGCGATCCTCCCGAAACTCCAGTTGTTCGATGCCGACCGCCACGGAATGCGGAATTTCCTCACGGGTCAGGAGCAGCACTTTCTCCCGGATCAGTTCACTGATGATAAACCGTTCCGGGTGATCCGTGACCACGTCCTCCGGATAAAAATAGGGACCTGTCGGCAACTGTTCATAGATCAGTTTCACCAGTGTCTCGACCTGCTCGCCCGTGACCGCCGAGATGGGCACAATGGCCAAGAACGGGTGCAGAGCGCTGTATGTTTCGATGAGTTTCAGCAGTTTCTCTTTGGCAAGCAGGTCGATTTTATTGAGGACAAGAATCGCCGGCGCCTGCGCGGCCGCTATCTTGTCCAGGATGAACTGGTCGCTCGCGGCAGAACCCTCGGCGGCGTCCGCGACACAGATGACCAAATCGACGTCGCGGATGGAATGTTCCGCGACGTCAACCATGTATTCGCCCAGCCTGTGTCGCGGCGTATGCAGTCCCGGCGTGTCCAGAAACACAATCTGCCCCTCGTCCCGCGTCAAGACCCCGCGAATTCGGGTGCGAGTGGTCTGCGGCTTATCGGACATGATGGCAATCTTCTGTCCCACCAGACGGTTGATCAGAGTTGATTTGCCCGCATTGGGACGGCCGACGAGCGCCGCAAATCCCGACTTTTTCTCATTCTTCATGCGCGTCCATGTCCTCTCCAGAAAAAGCGTAAGGGAGCAATTCGCCCAATGTAACGCGCCGAATGTCGCCTCTGCTATTGGCCATGAACACCGGGACGCCTGCGGAGCCAAATTCAGCGAGAACTTGCCTGCATGCGCCGCAGGGCGACACCGGCTGCAGCGTGCCGGCGATAACCGCAATGGCCGTCACCGCATGTTCACCCGCCATCACCATGTGAAACACCGCAGTGCGTTCCGCGCAATTCGACAACCCATAGGATGCGTTTTCGATATTGCAGCCTGCGTACATATGTCCCGTATCCGTCATAACCGCCGCCCCCACGGCAAACCCGGAGTACGGCGCATACGCCCGTTCCATGGCGGCGCGGGCCAACTCCAGCAACCGCTCTTCCCGATCATGAAGATCCACTCGTCCGCTCACCTTTCTTTGTCTGCCGCAACCGCACCGCATATCCCGAAATCGCGACAATCAGACACAACAATCCGACCAACAGCACCCCCAGAAACGGCGGACGCAGCAATGTGTCGGGCGGACGCCAGCGAACGGGATTCAGTTTGTCGTAGAAAATCATGTAGGCGACAGCCACCGCATTGGCGGCCGCCACAAACACAGCCGCTGCGGCGACATCCTTTGCAATCTTGGCGTAAGGATGAAACTCTTTTGTAACCAGATCGACGACATGCTCGACCGCCGTATTGACGAGTTCCAAGGCGATCACAAGCGAGATGGAGAGCAGGACAGCGATCGTTTCCAGAACGCTCACCTGCGTTACCGTGCATAACAGCACCACGATAAAAGCCGCCAAAAAGTGAATGCGCATGTTGCGCTGCGTGACGAGAGCATAGGCCAGCCCGTCAAGCGCATAGCGGAAACTCCCATATATCTTGTTCATCAGCGCAGGTAACCAAGATCGCTGAGCACCGTTTCCTGCAAAAGCTGCATGTCCTGTTCAGTCTCGGCCGTCTGGTGATCATAGCCCAGCAGATGATAGAAGCCATGCGCGGTCAGGAAGGCGAGTTCCCTCTCTGCGCTGTGTCCGTACGCCTGCGCCTGCAACCGCAGCGTGGGCCAACTGATGACGATGTCGCCGAGTATCTGCACCGGGTCGTCCTCCGTGCCCGGCGGTTCCTCCTCCGCCGCCTCCAGCAGCGCGAACGACAGTACATCCGTCGACGCGTCGAGCCCCCGATACTGACGATTCAGCGCCCGCATCGCCTCGTCGTCAACGACTGTGATGGAGACTTCGGCAGGAGCCAATTCTTCGCGCGAAGAAATCCCGGCGCACACGCGCGTCACGATCTCAAGCATGCTCTGCTCCGTCAACTCCGCGCCCGCGAACTCACACGCAAATCTCACTGTGAGTTGTTCGTCCTTCGGGGTCACGCACATCCCTCCAACAGAGTCGTCTCTGCAGAACGGTGAAGTCATCGAGCGCGCGCTTCCAGGGCCTTCGCAGACTCTGGATACTCGATGCGCTCGTGGTAAATGCCCTGAAGCGTACGCATAAACGCCTCAACCATGCGATCCAGATCGCGCAGCGTGATATCGCACTGATCGAGTTGACCGTCCTGAAGCCTGTCTTTAATGATCTTGCGAATCATCGCTTCGATTCGCTGCGGCGTCGGTTTGGTAATCGAACGGACCGACGCCTCCACCGCATCGCACATCATGACGATGGCGGCCTCCTTGGATTGCGGACGCGGACCCGGATACCGATACTGGTCCATGTCCGGCGTCGAATGTTTGTCTTCCTCAACCGCCTTATTGTAAAAATACCACAGAACAGTGGTTCCGTGATGCTCCGCGCAGATATCCCGAATCGGTTCCGGCAGCTTGTACTCCTCCAGCATCAGCAAACCGTCCGACACATGGGAGGTGACAATCAGATACGACAGATTGGGCGCCACCTTGTCATGGGGATTCTCCCCCGCCACCTGATTCTCCACAAAGAACAGGGGCCGCCTCATTTTGCCGACGTCGTGATAATAGGCGCCCACCCGACACAGCAGCGGGTCGGCGCCAACCGTCTCGGCGGCGGACTCCGCCAGGTTGCCCACGATCAGACTGTGGTGATACGTGCCAGGCGCCTCAAGAAGCAGACGCCGCAACAGCGGATGGTTGGGGTTGGCCAGTTCCAGCAAACCCATGTGAGTGGTGACGCCAAACGCAGTCTCCAAAAAAGGCATCAGGCCGATGGTCAACACGGCGGACAGGAGACCTCCCGCCACGCCGTAAATCATATCATAACCGAGTTGATGCAATCCGGCGGTCGTTGATGTGAGCAGGAAATGCATGATCGCCACGCCGATGACATTGAGACCGGCGGCGAGAAATCCCGCGCGCATGAAAACGCTCCGGTGCTGAATGCGCGTCATGGCCATCGTCGCCCCGAGAGCGCTCAGCAGCGGCGTGAAGAAGTGCTGAAATTCGAAGCCAAATGCGGCGCAGGTGAGCAGAGCGAGCAAAACCGAGGAAAGCATCGCAAGCGACGTGCCGAAGAACATGGTGGTCATCATGCTGGCCATCGCCACCGGAATGGCGTAGGATACGTCAGAAGGCAGACCGGCCTGAACGGCCGCCTGCGCCAGTCGTATCCCCACGGCAAGCGACAGGATGATCACCGCATACAGAATCAGGTAGACGTTGTCGCGGGCCACACGCGCTCGGCGCAACTGAATAAAAGCCGCCATGGCGAGGACCAGGATGGCCACAAAGAAAAAGTAGCCTGCGTAGATGCCATAATCAGGCTCTGTTTTCAGCAATTTCAGATCCTGCAACTGGCTCATGATCGTGGGCGTGATCAACTGCCCACGGCGAACGATCACGTCGCCCCGATTGATCCACACGTCCGGTACGCCGCGCTGGGCCGCGGCGCGCGCATTCTGCGTCAACACCGCGTTGTAGACCAGATTCGGTTGCAGCACCGACAGCACAATTTGTCCTATGATAAGGCGGGTGGGCGCATCCGCCGGCAGGGTGACGAGTTGCTGGTCGACAATGAGCGAGGCGCGCCGCATATCGCCGGCGGAAAAATCCGCCTGCAGCAACTGCTGCACGATGCGCACAGCCGCGCTGTCCACAACGACCAATTGGCCCGCTTTCTGCGTGAGCAGAGTGCCAAGCACGGCATTTGACAGACGCTTCGGGGCAATCGCGCGAAGTTTGCCCAGGCGTTCGGTCGGCGTCAATTTACGGTTTGCGCGCACGGTGTCCACCGCGTTGAACAGCTTGTCCAGAGCGCCGAGCGCCTGCTGTTCCGTGGCGGGATTGATATTGTACTGCTTGGGCACCGATGCGGCCGCAGCCGTGCGCGCTAACGCCGTGGCGTGCGTGTCAACGGCGTCGATCGGAGCTCTTATGAGCGTTTGGCTGACCTGTCCCACAGCCATGTTGTAACGCACGGGAAGAACGGTGCCGACAAGGACAAAGAACAGTCCAAAGGTCAGAACCGCGTAGACGCTCCAGCGAAAACGCGCGCTTGTCCGTAGATTGTAGTTTTTTGCCAGGGCGGCCAGCGGTGCCTTGCGCTTCTTGCCGCTTTTCATCAACGCTCGACCTCATCCTCTGCGTAGGCATGAATAATCTTCTGCACCAACCGGTGCCGAATCACGTCCGCCTCGTCCAGAAATACAAAGGCGATCTCATCGATGCCTGTCAGGATTCGCATCGCCTCTCGCAATCCCGACCGTTTGCCGCGCGGCAGATCAATCTGGGTGATGTCGCCTGTGATCACCATTTTAGATCCGACGCCAAGGCGCGTCAAAAACATTTTCATCTGTTCCGGCGTTGTGTTTTGCGCCTCGTCAAGAATGACAAACGCGTCCTCCAAAGTACGCCCGCGCATGTACGCGAGCGGGGCGACCTCAACCAGTCCGCGCTCCATCGAACGGGTCAATTGCTCGGGACCCATGATATCATGCAGGGCGTCGTACAGGGGCCGAAGATACGGGTCCACCTTCTCCTGCAGATCACCGGGCAAGAAACCGAGATTCTCTCCCGCCTCCACGGCGGGCCTTGTCAGCACAATGCGTTTGCTGTCGCCCTTTTTGAGAAACAGATACGCCAGAACCACCGCCAGATAGGTCTTCCCCGTACCGGCGGGTCCAACGCTAAACACGATGTCAGATCTCCGAATGGCGTCCACATACTGGCGCTGGCCAAGCGTTTTGACCTTGATCGCCTTGCCCTTGAAGTTGATGGCCAGATCCTCCAGAAACAGTTCAAGCATCTGGCTGAGTTTTCCCTGTCTGTGTAATTCAATCGCATATCGAACATCGCGTTCGGAAAGCAGGTGGCCCTTTCGCGTGAGTTGCGTCAGCACGTCGATCAACGTTTCCACCTGTTCGACTTCCCCATCGTCACCCTGAAGAGTCACCTCGTTGCCCCGGTTGATGACCCGACAGTCAAACGACTCATCCAACATGCGTATAAAAACATCGCGCGGACCGAAGAGCGCGCGCGCTTCATCGTTGTCGCGCAATACAAGCTTGCGCGAAGTCGCACTTCCCTCAGTCAATAGCGCTCCCATCTCCTCCGTACACCATGCGCAGAACCCGATGCAGCACCCTTACTGTTTGACTGGTTGCGGCGCAATCGGTTGGGGAGTGCCAATATCCTGCAGCACTTCAGTCCAAACCGTCATATATAGATTACCATGCTCCACTTTGTGCTGCAAAATGTTTTGCCGCAGAACTTTGGCTTCGCCCGCGAGCCCTGCCAGCACGTCTTTGGCGGCGAAGCGCAATCCCCGATCCAGCAACGCTTTTGGCGCCCACAGGGTTTTGTGCGGTTGCGCTTCATACACAGTCTCAACACGCCAGACAAACGGAAGCCTGACGTCGCCCAGGGTCACTGGCGTGTCGCGGCTCTGCACCTCACGATATTTATAGGGAGGATGTGAAAATCCCCACACCTGTATCGGGAACCCGCCAATAACGAGATAGTCGTGCTGCGCGTAGGAACCGGTCAGTGTGCTCACCACCGTTTGCAGGGGCAATGAGAGATCCGTCCTGTACCACACGATCGCCTTGACCTGTCCATCCGCGTGCACAGTCTTTCCGTCCTCCAGACGTCCCGAGATCAGAACGGTTCCCTGCGGCACAAACTGACCGGACTTCACGATTGCCTGTCCATGATCCGCCAGTACACTCGCCACCACACCCGGAACTGCGGCCACGATATTTTGCGGGTCAGTGTGCACTGGCGGCGCCAGCGGCGTGCGAGGGATCACCCGCACATACACGGATGTGCCGGAAATGCGCACGCCCACCCAGGAGATGTCGGGCAGCGCGTCAAGCAGCGCCATCTGCACAGAATCCTGATCCAATATCTTGTAAAGAACGCCTCCCGGGAAGATATGCAGTTTTGCCAGCTCTGTCGCGACGGCTTCCGGTTGATCGGTCCCTTCGATCTCCACATGCCAGATGAAGCTGGACAGCACATAGAGAGCGGCCACAAAAAATGCCGCGCCGGCAAGAAATACCTTGCGCCTGCCGGCGCGCCACAACACAAAAGGCAAGCCAAACCTGTCGCTAAATCGCAACTTGACCGCTGCGCTCCGGGCAACGGAGATCAGTTCCGATACGTGGCGCAGACTCACTGTCAGGTCATACACATGATCATTCAGAGAATGGACATCATAGAGCGGCACTTCCCGGATTATCAGGGCGGACAGCACCTTTCTGTCTGGATCTCCAATGATCCGCGCGCGAACTGTGCCGCTGAAGAATTCCGATATCCGAACAGTCACAGGCGCCCCTCCCTATCTAGCCCGAAAATACGGTGGTCCCAACCGGTCGGAGTCATAGATTGCGCCCCTGCCTGTCAGGATGGATCATGCATGCCACTGCAGCTCAGACAGCCGCGGCCTCCCGGCCGCTAATACTCGCCGCAGCGGCATGCATGATCCATCCTGGCGGGAGTCCAGCGCTTCGCACAACTCGCCACGGGCGCAATATATGACTCCTCCCCGAGCGGGCATTGCGTACGTGAGAGACTTCGCGGCGTCTTTTGAGCCGGTTGTTGACGGGGCATATCTGAACCGCT
>JAJYTO010000137.1 GCA_021793015.1 Bacillota bacterium | reverse complement strand
CAACAGAAGTGTTCCCACGTAATCTCCAGGTTCGTCCTGCCGGATGTTGGCGTGGCTTTCTCCTCACTTGTTACCTCGGCGCTATCTGGTATCTCTCTCGATAACGGCTCGTAAGTTTCGTTCGTTGAGCCCATGTTGCGCAAACTGGAATGCAATGCCTGTTTTCGTCTGTATCCGATCCACGACTTGCCCCAGGTGATAACTCGTGTGTTCGATGAGATGGTAAATTCTATGTATGTCAGCTTCTTTCGACGTATCCGCCAAAAACTCTTGAATAGTTCTTTGCCAAACAGAAAATGTTTTCTCAACTTTTTGAAGGAGTTCCTTCGAAGACATCCCCAAATCAGGGAAATAGTTTTCGATCCCGCCCATGGACACGTTTCCTGCTTGCTGATACTCAGCGGTATGACGGTCGACCTGCTCGCAAACATGCAACAGTATTCCGCCGACTGAATTCGCTTGATTAACTTCATGTTCCCACAACTGTTGGGCGTTTAAGGCATCCATGCACTGTCGAATCTTTGGAAGATGATGATCGATCATGCGATGTATAGAGATACGTACGAACAAGTCCATTGTCGCGTCAATCAACGCTCCCAACTCCCATTTCGTCTGATAAAATCCCCTTAAAAGAGAGAACAGTTGCCCTCTTCGACGCCATTTTATGGTTGCTCCTTCTCGGACAAAACGGCTCGGATGCGCAGCGACATCGGAACATCTGAACCGAATATTCATCCAAAAATCAGTTTGCGAGTCTGCTCAGTTCTTGTGCCAGTGGATCAGGAAAGAAACCAAATATCGTGAGCGCCTACAGCATGTAACGTTGATTGAATGAGCTCAGGTACGCCTTAAAGGATTCCAAATCAGTGTACACATGCGTATGAAACCCCAACCGATCCGCGACCAATGTGTTGCGCTCCTTGTCATCAACAAAGAGAATCTCTTGCGGAAGGACTCCCAACCTATTTGCGGCCATCCGGTATATCGCTTCATCCGGCTTCGCCATATGCACATGATGGGAATTGATGACTATTTCAAATAAATCATAGAAATGAAAATGTCTCAACCTGCGTTCGAGATCAGCTCCTGCATTCGAGAGTGCAGCGACACGGTAATGGGCTCTCAGCGTCTGAACCAAGCCTACAAGTCCTTCATCGACCTCATCGACCAGATCCATTTCGTCTCGGAGGGACGCTGGGGTTCCACTGAAGGTAACGGGCAGTCGGGACACCACTGTGGACCAGAAGTCATCTTCGACCATATCGCCACATTTGTACACCTCCCACAGGCCGTTTGCAAAGATGGCAGAAGTCAGCACCTCGGGCGAGATTCCAAAATTGTCCGCGAGTAATCTGTATCGTTTTTCCGACCTCAACAGGAAAACGCCGTGGATGTCAAACAACAGTGTCGCGATCATGACACCATCGCCTTCGCCGGTTCTCCGGCCCATTAGCGGCACCCCCTCGTAACGAATATCGGCGTCGTTGATATTATACCTATCGGGGGCACATTCTTGGCTGGTCAAACAGGACCGTGGAGAATGCGCATTTGCAGCCGTAAGTTCAAGAACCAGAACGTGTAACGACAAACTTGTTTATGGAACGGCGGTCATTGGGATTGATGTTATTGGGGATTTCATGAAGATGAAACCACCTCAAGTCTGCGGTTTCGTCCTCCTGCATTCTAATGTCGCCAGAAAAGTCCGTTGTTGCGAAAATCACACAAGCCATATAAACCTCATCACCATTTGGATACTGATAAAAGGTGTGTTGGCCTGAATTCAAGTAGAAAAGGTTGAGTTCACCGACGACCAGACCCGTTTCTTCAAATACTTCTCTTCTTGCAGTCTCTTCGTAGCTTTCACCAAGTTCCATTGAACCGCCTGGTATGCCCCAAGAGTGATTGTCAGTTCTGTGTTGCAGCAGGATTCGTCCCACTGAGTCCACAAGTATTGCTCCAGCACCAGCAAGAATGATTGGCTTAGACCCGATTGCTTTGCGTAATTCCATAATATATCCTGCCACACTCGTAACTCCTTTGTTTGACCGCCACAATTCTTGTTGTGTTCTTGCGCCCTATAGTCCAAGAACCGAGAGGTCCAAAAGCAATTCATAGGGACCTAATAGCTTGATTTCTGACTGTTCCATTCACTTCGAGCAATAGCCCAGACATCCACGGGTTTATCACGACGAACAATGTGTTCATGTAGAGACATTCCATTTCGAATGGCTACGCCCTGTGATGGTTTATTACGAGGGTCAATAAGCGATATTAAACGTGCAGGATTTAGATTATCGAATCCCCAATCTCGACACGCCACCGCTGCCTCGGTCGCGTATCCATTGCCCCAAAATTGCCGAACAAAGAGATATCCTATCTCATACTCCATTGAGTGGTTAACATTTTGGGGAACAATGCCACACTGACCTAAAAACTCCTCGTCATCTTTTCTTTCCACAACCCACAATCCAACCCCGTGTGACTCGTAATTGTTTAGCGTCCACCGTATCCATGAAATGGTTTCTTCCAGATTTTTTGTGCTTGGATAGTATTGCATTGCCACGGGGTCAGAGAATATCTGTTGTAGATTATCGACATCATCCTCAGTCATAAGACGTAATTTTAGACGCTCCGTATCAAATACCCGCACATATGTCACTCCTCACTTAACTGAAAAAATGTCATTCGAGAACACCAGTACGACGATATCCGCTCCGTTTGTTACCGCAACTCTGTTCAGTTAACCGGCCCGAGAGTCCTAAAACGATTGCGGCAGCCCTCTGAATAATCATACACTGGCACGTCAATGTAGCATCTCAGACACTCGCACCCGTTGAAGATGTTCGATCCTAAAACCCCTTGTAGTGATAATTAATCGAAGGGAGCACTTGCCAGCCTTGCTTCTCCCAGAACTTCTGTGAGACGGGGTTACTCGAAAACAAAAATCCATTATGGATGCCATCACGTTTCAACTGTTCAATGCATCGTTCAATCAACTTCGTTGCAATTCCTTGGCGACGATATTCGCTTAGAACTGCAACATGATAAATAGACCCACGCCGGCCATCATGCCCACATAACGCCGCACCGACAATCCGACCATCCAACCGAGCTGCCGAACTGCACTCAGGGTTCCGTTTTAAGTAAGTGTCAATCACAGTTTTGGTGTCAAACTGCGGGGAGAAGCCTAACTTCTTTGTCTCCGTCCAAAGGGAAACCACTTCCTCGTAGTCACTCAATTTCATCGCCTTAATCTCCAACATGAATACGCCCCTTTGAAATACCGCATCGTGTTATTTTTATCGTACCTCAAGCAGAGATATCTGGTAGTCACCTTATGGCGGATAACTCCCTTTAGCGCAATAACATGATGGGTTCCGGGCAAATCTCCACATCTGAGAATTCAAGTATAGCACTGACGAGCAAAGCCCGGTCATCACGGATCAAATCCGGCTATTGACGTACTCCTTCGTGCTATGCAACTGACGTTTGAGGATCTCGGCAAAAAGTGTTGGGGAATACTCCTTGTTGTTCATGGGAATCTTTGTCCTCAGCACTTCGCCGTCTGGCAGTACTTTTCGATAGAAGTAGTGATCCGGCGGCTTGTAAAGTTCCCATCCCTCAAACAAGTGACGACATTGTCGCAAAACCGCTTGTGATCCCTCGGATTAGGCATGGATCAGACTTACTGCGGCATCCTGATTTGCCTGTACCGCGATCTTGAGCACATAAGGGAAATGCGCGCGCCGATTAGGGGAGTGGAAATAGAGACGAAAGTTGTCGGTCAAATATTCCTCAGCGTATTCCGTCAAATTGCTGGCCAAATCGGCAATGACCTCTTGTTCCGTAGTGCCAGTTGCCACGATATCATCGATTTCTTGAAGCGTTCCCACGTAAGCTCCATGTTCGTTCTGCCGGATGTTGGCGTGGAACTGCAAGGGCTCCAGGAGAACCTGTACATGCTCCATATTCAGCGTGGCAAGTACGTCGCGATTCCGCGTCAAGAAGCCAGGACGATCGCGAACCACGGTATCAATGAACTCACTGAAGTGTTGGCGAACGTCTGATGCTTTTTCGATCAGGCGTAACATGATCATTCTTCCTGACCTCCATCCTACCCCATTCGTACATTTGGTACAATATGTACGTTGTCCGACTTGTATGCACGCTTAACGTGGAAACGGGTTTTTCAAATCCTATCGGAACGTCACGATCGACACCGTGATGCAAATCGCTCCCGCGTTGGAGCAATTGCCAGCGCCATACGCCAACCTCGCGGCTGAATGTCTCGAAAGGCATTGGGAAGAGTTGCCACACAGTATTGACCAGGGGTCCACTCGTCATCGGTAGTACAGCGGAACTCTCGGGCACTTTCGCGCGGTCCTCAAGGTACTCGATTACCTACGATTGCCGACTGCTCTTTCTATCGCGTTCCGCCACGGCCTGACGCAATATGTCAGGCCGTGGCGGATAATAACCAGTAGTGAGAAAGTGGACCGGGAGGAAGCCGGATGGCGACCACGAAAAGACGGGCTTCTTCGCTGGGCCGTTTGTTGCGAGAGTTGTTCCTGATTGGGTATGAACCCAAGATGTGGAACACGCCGCGTCTTGCGAAGCATTTTCATACCACGGAACGGACCATTTTTCGAGACATTCAACTCATTCGGCAAGCCGGCATTGATCTCTATAGCCACGGTTCGGAGGGTTACGCGATAACGCAGACCCTGCGCCCCATTCCTCCGGCGGCGTCAGAAAATGAGCGCCTGTTCCTTGCGCTCCTACCAACGGTTCTCACTCAAGTGACGGGAGCGGCGTCATCCCCCGCCCAGGATCTGTTGACGGCCGTATTTGAGCGCGCTGGTCTGCGTTCCCCCTTTGATGGCCGATTGTCGGCAAGGATTCTGTGGCAGGCGGCCGGTACGCTATCGCCCCTTTTTGGTTCGGAACCCACGACCACTCTGCTCCGGGCGTTGGCCTTGAATCGCACACTCGACATTGAGTATGAGAGTCCCCAATGGCAGCATCCTCAATCTATGACGGTCGATCCGTATTTTCTGATCGTGCACGGAAATGGACTTTACGCGTTGTGCTATGCACACGAAAGAGAGGCGATGCGAATGCTCAAAGTGACGCGCATTCGCCGGGCGCTAGAAACGACGCGTACGTTTGTTCCCGACGATCAGGCCCTGGATCGTTATGACTGGTCGACGATGTGGGGAATAGACAACTTTGGAGACGTCGAGCAAGTCCGCATCGCGTTTTCTCCAGGAGTCGCCAGGATTGTTGAAGAGGAAATGCGCATCACCCGTCTGCAGTGGAGCAGTTTCCAGGAGCCGGAGCGCGTTGTAATCGAGCTACGCGTGCGTGTCAACATTGAGTTGATCCGCTGGATTCGGCAATATGGACCGGATGCGGAAGTGCTAGCGCCCACCTCCTTGCGCGAGGAGATGATGGAAAAAGCGACTGCCACGCTGAGGGCGTATGAACATTATCAGGACAAAGATCTTGATGCGGGAGGATAGACACACTGGAGTTTTCGAGGAACGGGAATCGAGGGAGGGTGAACCGAAAGCGATGGAGGATATTCGGGAGAAAATCATGGGTGGTTTGTTCGGATTGGCCATTGGCGATGCGCTGGGCGCGACGACGGAGTTTATGAGTAAAAGGGAGATTGAGGACACCTTCGGTCGACATACTGAGATCGTCGGTGGTGGATGGCTGCATTTGAGACCCGGCGCGACCACTGATGACACGGCCATGGCATTGGCGGTGGTTCGGGGCATCGTAGATGATCCGGTGAATCCGATTCGCCGCATCGGCCAGCACTTTATCCGCTGGTATGAGTCAGATCCACTGGATGTGGGTGGTACGGTGCGCGCGGCGCTGGATGCTTATGACGGGGATTGGTTTATGGCCGCGAAAGAAGCCCATGACACTCTGGGTGGACGGTCGGCGGGAAATGGCACCTTGATGCGGTGTTTGCCGGTGGCGCTGGCCTATGCGGACATTCACACGATGGCTTCGATCAGCTCTGATCAATCGCGGATGACCCATTACGACGGCTTGGCTGCCGATTCGTGTGTCTTGTATAACCGCATTGTCCACCGCGTGCTCCTCGGCGAGGAACTTTGCGGCGCCATTGAGGCGGAAGCGGTGGGGTCACCGTACGAGGGGAGCGTCAGCCAGAAACCCATAAGCACTCCGAGTTCCTATGTCGTAGACACATTGTCTTGGGCTTTATACATTGCCTACCACGCGCGAGATTTTGAGGAGGCGGTCGTCTGGGCGGCTAATGAGGGAGGCGATGCGGATACGACGGCTGCCGTCGTGGGAGGGCTTGTTGGAACGTATGCAGGGTATGATGCTCTGCCTGTGCGCTATGTTGAAGCCTTGCAGGATGGAAACGCGCTTCGCGATGCGGCCGAGCAAGTCTGGCTGGTGCGTCAAGGCGCGACCACTATGGGAGGAATCATCGCCATACGGGGGAATTCTTCGTATCTGGTTCAGGTCTCCCATTCTCATGCGCGGGTGTTGGATCTGGAGCAAGGGAAGTACTTCCCCCGTATTACTTGAATTCTATTCTTGCGCGTGGTTATTGGGAGCCGTTTTCCGGTTCCAATGAGTTGCTAAACGAGTTGAAGGGGCGCGTCGAGGATCTTGGAACAGAATGGGGCGTCTAGCGCAGTCTCAGAGGACGGTAATGACGTGTTTTCAGGGGGTTGATTCTGTTCCCAACAAGCGTAGACAAGGAAGTGGGCGAGTATTGTGTTTTGGTGTGTTTTAGGGTGACACAACGTGACAGGGGTGAGGTTACAATAGATGTATCAACCACGAGGAACGCGTCGGGGCAAAGACAGTACGACATACGAGAATGGGAGAGATGGGCCGAGTTAATCACAAAGGCTGTGAGGCACAGAGGTAAGATCTACACGGCCGCGGATGGAGACGCTTATCTGCAAGCGTTGTGCGATGAGCAGCCGTCAAACATTGTCGGGTATTTACGGATCCTGTAAGAGCCTGTTCAAAAAGGGTTGAGGTAAGATGCAAGCAGGGGTTTGGTGAAGTCTGGACATGCGCGCGGAGTGTACGAAGGAGGTACATGAGCACGCATGTCCAGCACAAGCCGAAGCCCTGCGCCGCAGAGTTCTCGACCCTTTTTGAACAACCCCTATAAGGGTGTATGTCTACCCGTGACAGTCGGTTCGATGGCGGGGTTCCTTTGATGGCAATCGCAAAGAAACCCAATTCTGCGTGCAGGTTTCAGTGCGTTTGCAACCGCGGTCGTATCACCGAATAACGAAGTGATCGACTAGAGTTGGCATCGACAGCGAGTGGATATTGGTTTGACGGGAGGCGAGTGCAAGTGAACACGGAAGGAACAGTGCAGTGGGAGCGTATGGAGCGCCGCATTCATCGGGCTACTCGTTTCGTATGGGTGGGCTTCGGTGTTCTATGCATTCTCGTGTTCGCTGCAGGCACTTGGCTTGGATGGGAGTCGCAAGCACCTCAAGTGGGAGCTTACGTGGCGCTTGGAGTGATCGCTGTCTGCGCCGGTTATGCGATGGTAGTGGCTCCGTGGCAGTTGGGGCGAGCCGTACGGAGTGAGCAGGGAAGGTTTCCGGAGAGTGAGGCGCGAGTCAGGCGTCTCTTGGAACCTCTCTGTCAAAAAGCTGAGATTGAGACGCCCCAGGTCATGATTGTACCCACCCGAGCGATGAACGCCTTTGCCGCCGGACTGCTGCCAAAGCGTCAGTACATTGGTGTGACAGCGGGCGCACTCCAACATTTGTCTGATCGAGAACTCTCCGCTGTACTCGCTCATGAGATATCCCACGTATGCCGAAAGGACACGTTGTATCTGGGTTGGTGGGTGGCGTTTCTCGGACTGATTATCAGCGCCACTGCTGCACTGGCTGTTATGGGCATGGTGATCGGATCAGCGTCGCGTCAAGGTCGGGCCACACGAGGGAGTGGACGAGGGCGCAACAATGGAGAGTCTGGCCTGCTGATGGCGTTATTTGCTATTGTGGTGGGGATTGCGGCCGTGGTGATCATCAAGCTCTGGCTGCGAGCCGACATGCGGCGACGAGAAGTGTTGGCCGATGAGCATGCCGTTCTTCTGACGGGAGGAGCCAAGGACTTAGCCAATGCGCTAGAACGTTTGAAACAAGACACGGCGGTGTTGCCGAATATATCGGCATTATCCCTGTTTTTCGCGTTTGAACCTGTTCGACGAGTTCACTGGTGGCAGCGACTGTTTGACACGCACCCTAATATCGACTGGCGCATTCAGAGGTTGCGGACTCTATCGCGCAATTTGGGTGAGGAGGAATAATACAAACTGCGGTGGGGATAGCTGGGGTGGCCGGAATGGCCGCAATACGCATCATTGAAGGGCGGTGGATGATGGTGGAGATTGTCTTGGGATATCAGTTAGATTCACCGGCATATCCGGATGCTCTGGGGAATTCAGAAGCAGTATCGGGTCTGGCTGTCGTGGGATTTTCGGGATTAGTGGGGATACTCGAGACGATGCTGGGTCTATCGGGCCCCCAAGTATCTGAGGCCGTCCGAATTGCCCAGTGGGAACAGTGCTTGCGTCAATTGGATACAGGCAGCGAGTTGTATTCCCCCTCTTTTTCCACGGACTCATGGAATACAGCCAGAGAACTACTGCGACGGAGAGATGAACTGGTATTGGCGGGCTGGAATCCTCACATCCCTCATGGCGGCAGTTCGTGGCTTGCGGTGCTGGTCAGGGTCGAGTCGTCCGCAGCTCTTTCACCAGGGTTGGCCGATCGGGTGGCTGCGCTCATGAAGCGGTTGAAAACTCCGATATCACTGCCTATAAAGCGCGTTCGGGTTGTAGACGAACAGGAAGATTTGTGGGAGCCTTGGCAAACCAAACTCATGGCCGCGCTCGTTCAGAATGGAATTGTAAAAGAGCGGTATTCATGGGGGCCTCAATCAGATCCTGATTCTGACTTAGGTCAACTGCAAAGGGTGTTGGATGGTCGCTTGAATGGTAGTGAGGCCCAAGGCGATGGGAGTGTCGTGTTGGTACAGGCAGCCCAAGAATGGGATGCTGCAGACTATCTCGTTTCTTGGCTCCAGGCGCATGGTTCTGAAGAAACGGTCATCATTCGTGGCAGCGGGTCACAGTTGCTGGATCAAACACTGCAACGAAATGGGCTTCCCGCCTTGGGGGTGAACAATCCGTCGCGCATCCGCAGTGTCTTGCAAATCTTGCCGCTCTTGATCAGTACGTACTGGGAACCTATAGAGATCAGCCGCTTGCTTGAACTATTGCTTCTGCCGGTATCACCCGTTCCATTTCACTTTAGAAAAAAGTTGGCCTATGCTATCGTCCAGCAACCTGGCATTGGAAGTCTTGTTTGGCAAGAAGCACTTGCAGAAGGCTGGAAAGCCTATGAAGCCCAGTGGGATGCTGAGCAGAAGGAGAAATCGGAGAGGCGTACAGAAAAGGAGCGATTGGAAAAGAGACTGTCCATGGCCGTAAGTCATTCGTACTTCAGTCCATCGCACGGAATGCCTGTCACGTCGATCATAGGAATCTGTCAGCAGATCGGTCAATGGGCCACGTCACGCGCCGTCAACGGAGAGCCGTTATTCATGGCAGCCGAGCAGCAATCAGCAACGGTGATGGACGCGGTTGTGGCATTGGGATCCGAATTCATCCCTCGATTGCAACTCGAGCGTATCATGGATACGGCTGCAGGGGCTGGGCTTGACGGAGAGAATGGCGAGACTCAAGCGGCTCCTTGGCAGGTGGTTGAGGGGCCCGGTCAACTGTGGGGGGCTGCCGACACCGTTATTTGGTGGAACTTTTATCGTACAGACTCTTCCCGTATGCCCGATCCTTGGACGGAGAGTGAGAGGCAAGGGCTCAAAAATTACGGGCTACTATTGCCGCAAAAGGGGATTGCTCGACAAAGAGAAAGCTCTTCTTGGGAACAAGCCGTAAAGGGAGCGAGAAAGCGATTGATTTTAATTGCTCCCAGTCGAGTTTCCGGACAACCGGTTTCCACTCATCCGTTTTGGGATCATGTTCGGTATGCGCTGGCGCCAACTACGCCTGTTGAGACGAAACTGATTCAGGATGCAGCAAACCTGCGTCTGTCGCAACATGTCGTTCTCCAAGACGTCGCCGTGCTGCGTGAACAGATAGAACATAAG
>JAJYTO010000136.1 GCA_021793015.1 Bacillota bacterium | reverse complement strand
GGAATGCTCCCTCACGTACCCAAAACGTACGCTCGGTCCGCATTCTTGGCTCGCTTCCTTGCACTGCGCGGGTCTTACCTGACCCCTTTTTGAACAGGCTCTTAAAGAGTGTGTTTCCCGGACTTACTCCGCCAGGCTGAAGGCGTCGTGCACGCTTTGCACCGCCGCGTCGAGACTCTCAGCCGCTATGATGCAGGACACCTTGATCTCTGACGTGCTGACCATCTTGATGTCCGCCTGGGCTGCCGCGAGCGCCTGAAACATATGGGCGGCGACGCCCGGATTGCTGATCATGCCCGCTCCGACGATCGAGATCTTCGAGAGACCCGTTTCCTGCTTGACTTCCTGACATCCCAGGCGAGCCGAAAACTCTTCACATATGTCGACCGCCCGCGCCGCGTCTCCCTCTGAAACTGTAAAAGAGACGTCCGTCTCGCCGGTTTTCACCACACTCTGCACGATCACGTCGACGTTGACCGAGGCTTGCGCCAGCGCAGAGAAGATATCCGCCAAATGGTGGTGCGAGACCGTCATGCCCAGCAGAGCGACACGGGCCACCTCCCTCTCGCACGCGACGCCTGTAACAACGCGCAAACGCTCCATTGTCGCCATATCCGTTATCACCGTTCCTTCTTCATCTGAAAAGCTGGATCGCACAACCAGTGCGACGCCGTTTCGTTTCGCGGTCTCAACCGCCCGTGGATGAAGGACTTGGGAGCCGAGGTTGGCGAGTTCAAGCATCTCTTCATAACTGATTTCCGTGAGTTTTCGCGCGTTCTGCACGCGCCTTGGATCTGCCGTGTAGACGCCGCTGACGTCGGTGTAGATCTCGCAGCGATCGGCGCGAAGAGCCGCTGCGACGGCGACCGCAGTGGTATCCGATCCGCCCCGGCCAAGCGTCGTGACCGCCCCCTCGGCGATTCCCTGAAAGCCGGCGATCACAGGCACCACATTTAGGCCCAGGCTGCTGGCAAGGGCCCCCGCGTCGACCGCTTCAATCCGCGCCGCCCCATGCACCCGCTCCGTCTGGATCCCCGCCTGCCAACCTGTGAAGGAAGCCGCCTTGACGCCTCTTTCGTGCAGCGCCATCGCGACAAGCGCAGTGGTGATCTGCTCGCCCGTCGCCAGAAGCGCGTCCATCTCTCTGCGATCAGGCTGCTCGGCAATCTGCGCAGCCAATCCAACCAGTTCATCGGTCGTGCGACCCATGGCAGAGACGATCACCGCGCACTGATGTCCATCCGCGACGGCACGGGCCACCCGGGCTGCGACGGCGCGGATGCGTTCCGGAGAGCCGACGGAAGTTCCGCCAAATTTCATGACGAGCAAAGACATAGTTCCACTCCTGTCTCTCTGAGTAAACCAAGTAGTCATGCATCGTATCCTAGCACAATTTATCGCACTTGCTAAGTGGCCGGAGCAATTTGCGGAGCTTGCCCGGCGGCTGCCCAGAGCTTGCCCACTGTGGGTCGGACTCTTGCCTGCGGTTTCGGTGCCATGGGGCGACAGGGACGCCCGCGCGTGGATGACGCCTGCGGCGCTGGCGCCGCGACCGCACCTGCCCCTTTCAACCCGTTAGGGATCGCGACACAGGCGGACTCAACAACACGCCACGCTGCCTGTGATTTCCAGAGCAGCATGACGTGTTGTTGAGTCTCATTCAGCGACCGAATGGCAGACGGTCGGCGATTACGTCTGCCGAACCTTGCTCTCGCGCAACAGCCGCTCCATCTGATCATCAATGCTCTCGGACATCTCCACTCGCGCCTCTGCAATACGGGCCTGGTCTTTGGCGCCCTCCAACGCCTTTTCGCCTGCCTGGCTCATCGCTTCAGTCGCTTTTTGCAAAGCCAGACTCGCTTCCGCGGCGGACAGTCTGGATTCTGTCTCGTCCCTGCGATCGCGAAATGCAAGAACCTGATCACGCAGTTCCTCCTCGGCATCCTGCAGATGCTCAAGTTTCCTGCGCAGCAGCTTCTCGCGAGCTCTCACGTCTTCCAGTTTATCCTGTGCTTTGCGTCGCTTGCCAAGCAGTTCACGGGCGCGGTCTTCATCGCCTCGGGAAAGGGCCTCTCGGGCTTCATTCTCCAAGTCAACCACTCGCTGCTCCAGCGACTCCGCTTCATGCACAAGTTGCTGATGGGCGAACGCGACCTCGCCGATCATTCGCTTGATCTCGCTGGTCTGCATGATCAACTGCTGATAGACGGCCTGCAGTTCCGTCTGCGGATCAAGCTGTTTCTGCTTGTGGTCCTCCACGGTTGCCTGCACAATCTTGGCAGTGCGTTTAAAGAGCCCCATATCGCGTACCCTCCCCGCAAAACAAGTTGTCGGATTCCCGTCTCTCTCGTTGATGTCCTGCCTCCGCCGTTCATTTCGCGCCTCAGTCGTTCTTCGCGCCTCAGTCGTTCAACGACAATACGAGTTGCGGCACGGCGATCGTATGGTCGCTGGAAGTCGGCAGGACGGCCGTGCCCACCGCGAAGAATTCGATCACATGACTCCCCCAGCCGTGGCTTTTCTCGTGCAAATGGACGCCGACGATCCCTTCTGCCTTGGCAGTGTGCGCCTCCATCTGCATCCGCTCCATGGCCAGTTCACGCGCGTCGTACAGAGCCTGAGTATAGTTTGGCATCTCGCAGTTTTGGCCGACGCTGCGCAGAAACTGCTTGAAACTCTGATGGGCCACATGATACACGCAACTGCCCATCACCAGCGAGAGCGGTCGATAGCCAGCCCGCAACAGCGCCCAAAAATCCTGACCCGACAGATCACTCGTGAACGGCTTGTTGTTCATCATCCGGTAGTTCCCTTTATTTCTTGCGGCGACGGCCGTCCCGACGGCTATAAATTCTGCAAGGTCTTCGCCCCACTCGTAGCGGCCCACCTCAAGGCGCACGCCCACCACGCCGTCCGCGCCAAGCGCCTGCGCCTCTTCTTCCATGCGGCTCATGGCGAGCTCGCGAGCGTGGTACATCGCCTGACTGAGCACCTGCAACTCTTCATTGCTGCGATAGTTCGCCTGTTGGAAACCAATGTGGTAAATGGAACTGCCAACCACCATGCCAATCGGTTCAAAGCCCGCCTCGCGCACCAGCAAAAACTCATTGACCGTAAGATCGCTTGTGAAGACGCCGCCCGGATGATTGGCGTTGCGCAACCCTTCAAGTCTCTCCAGCGCGTGCTTTGGAAGATCCTTAAACTCGCTGTCAGCCACCATGATTCCTCCCTCTATGTATGAAAAGCAGTTAACGCCTCGACGTAAGGCCGCGTGCGATCTGAGATCCATGAAGTTCCGCTACGACCTGAGATCAAATACGGCGGTCACGCTCAGGTCCGGATGCACGCCGCTCTCCACGCGTTCCACCGCCGTTCCCAGCATGACAACTTCGATGATGTGATCCTCGACGCGCTCCCCATCGCCCACCTGGCCGCCCTCGATTTCCTCCACATGCATCTCAAACTCCGCGCCGACAACACCCGTGGCGCCCATTCTCTGCAAATCCTCACGCAGTTTCTTTTGCGCCAGATGCCGCGCCGAATACATGCCCTGCGTAAAATGTTGCATTTCCTGATTATACCAACTACGCTCCTGTTGCGCGTCCCACCAGTCTGTTCGCAGATAGTAGAACGTCGCGCCGAGCGCGAGACCAACCGGCAGATGGCCCGCAATGATCAAGCGGGCAAAGTCCTGGCCAGACACCGTGGACAGCACAGGTTTGGAGGGCTGTTTCAGGCCCTCTATCCGCACAGCCGTACCATAGCATACATATTCAACCACTCCGTCGGCCTGACTGAATCCTTTTTTCTCAAGATGCACACCCACAACCGCATTGGCGCCCATGAGCGCCGCTTCCTGTTCCAAGCGGCTGATGGCCAGCCGACGGCCTTCATATAAAGCCTGTGTGGGCGCCTGCAGTTCACGGGACGCCGTGTAATAGCTGCCGATTGAATTGAAGGAAGTTGGACCCACATATCCCACCTGATAGAATGAACTGCCCATCACCTGACCGAGCGGTATGATCCTGTACTGGCGGAGGGCGAGCCATTCATTGACCGACAGGTCGCTCGTCCACGGCAAGTCGCCCGCCTGTTGTGAGTGGATGCGCTCCACCACGTTAGGTGGCAGATGACCGTGAGTGAGCGCGTCCAGCGACTTGCGCGAACGCTCCATCTCCTTCTGTTTAAGCGCGGCCAGATCAAGCTTCGGGGGCGGCGGACTGACCCAGTCATCCGCTTTCCTCTTGTCCCCATCGCGGGAACCCAAGCCAAGATGAAATCGAAACACCGATGCTCACCTCCTGTCTGTGCAGCATTTACAATAAAAAATCCTCCAGCGATTGCCGGGCGTGATCATGTTCTTTTGCGTATGCGCTGAGCGCTTCAGACAGCTCGTTGAGCCAATCTTTCATCGGAGTGACCTTCGTGGACAAAACGATGCCGCGCACGGCCTTTGCGCGCCGCGCCACGAATCGGCCCGACTCTTTCGCGAGCACAAATGTGTCGCCGTCCATGTCGACTTCCACCTTTGCCACGGGGTGCTCTTTTGAAAACAGCCTGTGTTCTCGCTCAACCCTGACCAGATCCGGCAGCGATTTCTCAAGACGAACCGCCAGCGCCTCGACATAAGCGAGTTCGTCGGCATGTCCGTGCCGCCAGGAAGCAGCATTCAAGTCAAACAGGACGTCCTCCCCCATAAGCGCCACTTCACCACCTGTTCCTAAATGCGCACGCATACTTGTTAATACGTCAAGAAGCAGCAAAAGTTTCAGCGCTTCCTGTGCGCTTCCTCGCCCTGCCGTATTTTTTTTTGCGCTCGCAGATAGTTGATCGCACCCTCGGCGCTCTCCCACGCATCGCCAAATGCAGCGCAGTACCGAATGGCTTCCGATTCTTGCCCGGCGCAAGCCGAGCCCCTGCAGCGCGAAGTTCTCGACCCTTTCCGGACAACCTCTACAAGAGCCTGTTCAAAACCAACATGGCCTGACGGCCACCGCCAGCTATGGCAAGACCCAATTCCTATGGTCGCCGCATCGTTATCGAGCTTTCTTAACATGCCCCGCATGATGAAGAGCAGATCATCGCGCAGTTCAAGCAATCGATCCCGCATCTCATGCGGCGTCTCGTCGCTCAGTTCACCCAAATAATGCTCCGCGAACGCCTGATGACGGCCTTCATCGGCAATAATCCGCACGGACAGCTTACCGAACAACGCATCGGGAAAATGCTTGCGAAACGCGCCGTAAAAGTTTTTTGCGAACAGGTCGCTGATCAGAATTCCAAATAGCCAGTCGACGCGATGCTTTGACTTGAGAAGTCATCCTCCCTGAGCTCCGGATGTATGCGTATCATCGACGCAACTCCTTCCACACCATTGCAAGCGTTAACGCGCCAACCGCTCGCCCGTCGTTTGATGATCGCGGTCATGCGAAACAGTTCTGCGTTTGCGGCTGGCATCCGTCATCATGAGCGCACGCCGCTCGCGATCGGCGCCCACAGCAAACCACAGATTCGCCGCCAACACGGCGAGCGCAAACGCAATCCAGCATATCGCGAAGACACCGCCCGTGTTCACAGACAATCTTGGCAGTCTTGGCACTGCAATAACCATGATTCCCGTTGACAGCAATACATACGTTGCCGACAGCGCCCTGTTCGGCGTTCTGCTTGGCCTGATCATAATTTCGCCCTCACTCCAGCGACAGTCCTGTCGTGCGTTCTGATTAGACGAGCCTCCCTGTAGCATATGCGCACAGTCTTCACGAGTAGACCTCGACATGTCGACGGCTGGTTGCGCCATACCAACGCAAGGCGCCTCCACGTTGCGGCAATGTGCGTGAGAGCTGTTGTCAGCCCGCGCATTTTTGCTCACGGACCTGCCGCTTTGGGCGCCCTGCTCCCTTCTCACGACCAGCTCGCATAACTTCGGGCATTCCTGCAGACAATAGAACGCGAGAAAAATGTTTACACCAGTTCAATCAGGAGGGCAAACGATGAATCCGAACACCACCCCTACAAATACAACCGGAGCCAGGCCAACACCTGCGTTTGATGCAACGGTTGGACAACATGTGCTTGACGATTTCAGCAAGTGGCGCGAATTCCTGCAGGTTCAGGTGCGCCGCGCGCAAAACGTTGGCATGTCAGACACGCAGATCGATGACGCAGCGTTCAAACTCGGGTCGTATCTGGCCGACAAAATCGATCCCGAAAATGCGCAGGAACGTCTGCTCAAACAGATGTGGGAAACAAGCTCCAAAGACGATCAGCGAGTTCTGGCGCGCATCATAGTTAACTTGGTGTCACAACCAGATGCGGGAACGACTCACTAGAGGACATGTGATAAAGTCCGCACAGCAGGCGCTATGGCTCCGCATATCGTGTTTGAGGCTTTAATCAAACACGATATGTACCGCAGTGCGCCTGCCAAAATTGGGTTTGTCACATGTCCCCTAGCACGGGGAGACCGTCCGTAATCACAGTATGACAGGACAGCCAGACAGAGGCTGATCGCAACAGTCCGTCTGGCTGTCGTGATCAGCCTGTCTGGCTGTTGCATGGGGCGCGTGCGCCCTGCATCCATTGGATGTGAAGATACATACGGCGTATTTCCCAATCACCCTGCGCCCCGACAGCCGCATGCGGGTCTAGAGTTCCAAGCAGCATCCGTCCATTCGACGCCGCCGTTGTCCCGACAGGCCGTACGCAGAGTTAGAGTTCCATGCTCTCTCCCGGTTTTAAGGCGACTCCCCGGATGCCGCGCGCTGCGAGTCTTGAAACAAAGGCATCGCCGTCCTGGGCTATGAGCGGAAATGTATTATAGTGCATGGGAAGTACGGCCTTTGCCCCGAGCCAGTCGGCCGCAACCTCCGCATCTTCCGGCCCCATCGTAAAGTTGTCGCCGATGGGCAACATTGCCAGGTCGATATCGTTGTATTCCCCGATGATTTTCATGTCTCCAAACAGAGCCGTGTCGCCCGAGTGAAAGAGCGTCTTGCCTTCTGCGGAGAGCAGGATGCCCGCCGACACGCCCCCGTACACCATGCCGTCGTCAGTCTCAATGCCGGCGCCGTGAAACGCCAGTGTAAATTTGACGCGGCCAAACGGAAACGCATGGGCCCCGCCGAGATGCATCGGATGCACTTTTAGCCCCTGCCTGCCGAGCCAATTCGCCAGTTCATACACCGCCACGACGGTCGCCCCCGTGCGTTTCGCGATCTCCACAGTGTCGCCGACATGGTCAGAATGCCCATGGGTCAGCAAGATGGCGTCGACTTCCACCTGCCCCGCCGCGATTCTGGCAGTTGGATTCCCTGTCAGAAATGGATCGATCGCAATACGATGCCGCCCCGTATCGATCATAATGGCGGCATGTCCGAGATACGTCACCTTCACCGCACGCAACCCCTTTCCCTATGTATACAGAAATGGTCGCCAAACCGACCGTTCACATGACCGCAACATCCTTGAGCGCCTCGCCCAAAATCTTCTGAATGTCCTGCATCAGGACTCCCAACTGATATTCTGCCAGCAAATACTCTCGCACCGGTTCATGCAACTGCAATACATCGTATAACTTTTGCAGCCCCTCCTGCTCACTCTGCGTAGGCTCCTCGCCCATGAGTTGCTTGCGCTCAAACTCCAACTGCTTCATATGAAAATCATTCAGCATTCGCTTTGCCTGCTCATCGGGTTCAATCTTGCCCTTCGCGGCTTTCATGGAGCGAAATGCTTCCGAGTCCTGAATGGCGCGCACCAATTCATGAGCGCGATCGTATGGATTCATGTCTGTCCCCCTCGCATGGTATGGACTTTCGCAGCGCTTGCGGACCTCCAACCACAACCGCCAACTACAGGTGAAAGCCTCGCGGTCAGCGCGCCCCCATCAACCGCCGATGGAATGGCGTCTCATACAGTATAATTCAACTCAGCAGCGAGGAAAACCAGCGCCGCCAACATATGCGGCCATATGCGGCCATGCGCAGCCGAACGGGGTGAGACTACTCAGACAGAGGCAACCCTCGATTTTCCCGGATCCCGTCACGCCTATCCGCAGTCGGGTGGGGCAGGACTACTGAGACAGATGCGATGCATCGGGGTCAGAGCCGGGATCGGAACCAGGTTTGGATCTGGGAGCGGAGTTGGCAGCGGAACCAGAAGCGGGTTGGGAATCCCGGTCGGGCTCATGGACGCCGGAGATATCGCGCGCCCCATCGTGATTCTCCGCACCCGTCGCGGCCTCTTCGTAGACGCTGGGATCAAACGGCTGCTTCGCAGCCTCCTCCAGCCGCTCCCTCAGATTCGGGCTGACGTCGCCGAGGTCCTCAATCGGCGGCTTCTCCACATTGGGCGGTTTGCTTCCATAGCCGATCTCGTGCAATTCCTCAACACTCATCGAACGGACCAGCGACGCGAACGCATCAACGACCGTGCGATCAAACTGCAAGTCCCTGCCGTTTTCCAGTCTCATGATCGTCTCCTCAATGGAGACGCCTTTCTTGTACGGCCGATTGGACACCATCGCGTCAAATGCGTCCGCCACCCCAACGATGCGCGCGATCAGAGGAATCTGATTCCCTCTCAGGTTGTCGGGATAGCCGCCGCCGCGCACCCATTCATGATGGGAGCGCACAGCCTGCAAAATCAGGTCGCTCACCCCGGAATCCTTCAAAATCGTCTCGCCGTACACAGGATGCTGCATCATCTTGAACCATTCCTTGGGTTCCAGCTTGCCCGGCTTCAGGAGAATATCGTCGCTGATCGCCACTTTCCCGACATCGT
This sequence comes from Bacillota bacterium, assembly GCA_021793015.1. GTDB lineage: Bacteria > Bacillota > Bacilli > Alicyclobacillales > SLC66 > JAKADD01. The sequence goes on along the minus strand of JAJYTO010000136.1, from coordinate 1,501 downwards.
GCAGCAACCCCCCAAAGTACACGTCCTCGACGTCAAACCCCAGACGCATGTGATGCACAATGCGTTTGGTCATCTCCGCGACGCGTCGCGAATGCCCATATGTATAAGGATCGCGCGCGTCGATCACATGAGCCAGCGACGCAATCGACGCGTTATAGCGCTTGTGCATCTCGTCGGCGAATCCCTGGATCGTGGCGGCGTCTTTCAACTGTTTCTGCAACATAAACCGGATGAACAGGTATAGGACAACGACAATTAACACGGACGATACACCGTATGAGTTGTAAAGCATCGCCGTGATGGCGCCGATCATCAACACTGCAAGGTAGGGCACGGAAAAGACCTTCACGATGTTGCGCATGACAGGAACGTAACGACCGCCGCTGCTGAGTGACAATATGCCTGACAGCAGCGCAACATTCACAGCAAAATAGACGAGACTGCAAACAATCAATTGCAACGGAAGCGGAACCGCGGTGTACCGCACTGCCTCCCAGACATAACCAGTGCCCAATACGGTCAGGGCTACCTGTCCCGTGTTCACGGCCACCTTCAGCAGGGTAATACGTCCAACCACCGCCTGGACTACGATGTCCAGGAACATGCACCAAACCGCCGCCCAGGGAGAAACCACAATGATGAGGAAGATGTTGAACAGGTTGCCGAGACTTATCCCCATCTCGGGAAGCCGTACCAAAGGAAGGAAAGCCACAGCCACCATGAGAAACATGACGATGAGGATTTCCGGCCACTGCGACGCGTCGGTCAGCTTAAACAGCGAAAACACCACTGCCCCGAAACCAACGATGGAAAGAAGGCCAAAATAGAATCGTCGCAAGACACCCCTGAAAGACATCCGTTTCACCCCTGTTCCTTGACGCCCATGAGACTGGAAAGTTTGATCGGGCGTCCCAGCAAACGCTGGATCAGCAGCACGATCCCGCAGAACACAAAGACATCGCCGCAACTGATGACGGTCGGCGTGGGATAGGGCAGAAAGATGATGTCGCCCAGCAGCGGAAAGATCGTGTGCGACGTCAGAGCGGTATGCCAGAAGTAATCCGCGCGAAACTCCTTCATCGGCAGGGCGGTCTTGCGCGCCAATGAGGACAGGACCGGCATCATCCCGCCGTTCACCCAGACGACCAGCGCGTTGAGCCCGGCGCCGACGGCGATGATCCGCAGTTCTATGTAACTCCAGTTTTTCCAGAGAAAGAAGAGGATCAGAAGATAGGACACCGACACGAGCTCGCGCGATACGGCCGTGAGCCAAATGGTCGCAATCTCCATGGCGATGGCCAACAGCAGTATGCCGCTCACAGTAAACTTGGGAAGCGGCTGCAACCGGCCGCCCCTCGCCAAAGCGACAATAACCGACAGGATCAGCAGAACCATCTGCAACATGCTGTAACCTCCGAAACTGCGTTTCTTGGCCAAAAGCACCGCGATACGGTGCTTTTGGCCATCCTGTTTTGCGATCTTATCAGTATAAACCCCTTAC
>JAJYTO010000135.1 GCA_021793015.1 Bacillota bacterium | reverse complement strand
GGCGGGTTCGACCGCCCACTATCAGTCGGAAATCGTTGCGCGCAATGTGGCGCATGAACTGCGCGGGGAGCCTGCGACTTCCCTGTACGACGGCAAAGTGTTCTGTTTCATCGAAGCGGGTCTTGATGAAGCGACTCATATCACATTTGACTATAAGACGCCGCCGCATCCTTCTGAACCGGGAGCCATGGTTCACTGGTTCAAACTCGCTTTCAACGAGATGTACTGGCTGTCGCTGCGCGGATTGATCTGAGTCAGGCGGTTCTGTCTGGAAGGGAGATGGCAAAGATGGACCAAATGGGAGCTGTACAGGACGGTCACATTCCGGAAGACCAGAATCAGTCCGTGACTTCGACTCTCGATCCTCGTGGTTTGACCAATCTCGGCGAGTTGCTCAGGGTGTTCACGGCGTTCAACGATGTGGTTACAGCCGAGACCATGCAAGGCATGGCGCGATTCGCAGCGGGACTGGGCGAGATGGCGGACAGGGTGAACCGACCGGAGATGCTGACGCTCATCGACGCGATGGCAAGTGCCAGCGATGATTTGACGCGACTGGTCGATCGCGTGGTCAGAATGGAACGAAGCGGGATGCTTGAACGGGTGGAGCAGATCCTCTTGTTGGCCAATGCGGCGCTGGATGTCCTGACCCCCGAAATCATCGCGGGTCTGGCTCAGACGGCGGCCCGCTTCTTGGAACTGGCGGATACTTTCCTGCAAAGCGGTTTGACGCGGGGCTTGCCGGAGGCGCTGGTGGAGTGGGATCTCGTGCTGAAGAATCTGAAGGATCCGCCCGATCCCAGAGCAGGATCTTTCCGCAGTCTGATGGGCACTTTGCGCGATCCGGATGTGCGCGTCGGGATCGCCGTCGGCCTGCAGGTGGTCAGACAATTTGGCGCCAATGTGCGAAAGGAGGCGCAGCCCGCAGTCCGTCCGGTCAGGGGCGTTGTGTAAGCAGGGGCGCTGTATTAAAAAAGATGGCGGTTGGCCGGCGCCAATCCGAAAGTGGGCGCCGCCCCGAACTTTGGCAACGCGCCGCAATGTGTGGCCGATGCCGCTAGCGTCCAGCATCGCAAGGTTTCGGAACATTCATGGGGAGGGATTTTTGTGAGCGATCAAAATCGCATGAGCATCGTGGTGTTTGACGGCACCATCGACAAATTGTTTCCCGTTTCGATCATCGCCTCCGGCGGTGTCATGAACGATATGCGCGTAGACATCTTTCTCACCTTCTGGGGTCTGCTCGCGTTTCGCAAGGGGGAGCCGTACAAGGTCAGCAAAGTGAGCAAGGACTATGAGGAATGGGCTCCCGAGATGATGAGGGTGCTGCAGGAAAAGAAAGTGTCCTCCTGGTATGACACGTTGTTGCAGGCCAAGGAGTTGGGCGATATTCACATTTACGCCTGTGCGATGACCGCGGATTTGTTCGACTTGAGCAAAGAGGACTTCGAACCAGTGGTCGATGAAATCATCGGCGTGGGCGAATTCATCGCCATGGCGCAGGAATCGGGAACCACGCTGTACATCTAAAGAATCCGATTCATCGGAGGAGGTACGACAATGATTGGGAATGTTGAGGTAACACGCGAAATTGATGCTCGGGGCAGTTTTTGCCCCGGCCCGATGATGGAATTGATCCGGGTCATCCGCAGCGCTCAGATTGGGGACGTGATCGCGGTGTTGTCGAGCGATCAAGGGTCGAAGAGAGACATTCCGAAATGGACGGCCAAAGCAAACCAAGAGTTCATCGGCGTGGAAACGTTGGACGGTTATGATCGCATCATCGTCAAAAAGGTGCGATAGTCAGCGGGGTCCGTCGGGACCCGTGCAGTCGGCCGCATGGTCCGGCGTCCTGCAGGAGGGCAGGACGCCGGGCGGGGCGGGCGTTTCCTACGGATTGGGATGCATACGCAACATCTTGGGGGCTATATAGGCCCAATATTGTGAAATAATTCACAATAACTCGTCCGGGATGATCCTGCAAGGGTCCATAACGACCTTTGGGGGGTCCGTAATGACAGTGCGATGAACGCGCGGGTTTCCGGCGTGATAGGAGGATTCCGTTTCTCTGCGACCCAGCGGCAAAAACAGCAGGAACGGCGGAAATCCTCCGTCTGCATGGACCAAAGTCGCGAAGCGTCACGGGACACTTGGCATCCAAGGAATAAAATGAGATCATTACGAAAGTGAAGAAATCGGGGAGGATGTCGCATGAGAATCGTGGAGTTGGAAGAAGCCATGGCGGCCGTTGTTTCTGAAAGTCGGGTATATACACAGGGAATGGCCTCTACGCCCCATCGATTGCTGGCTGGGCTTGCCGAGCGGTGCCTTCGGTTGGAGGGCGTGAAACTGTATCATCTCCATTTGGAAGGACCGACTCCCTGGATTACGCCGGCACTTGACGGCCGTCTGCGGGACATCTCGCTGTTTGTGGGCGCCAATCTGCGCGAAGCGGTCAACGATGGCCGGGCGTCATACGCGCCGCTATTTCTGTCCGAGGTGCCGTGGCTCCTGCAGCAGCCGCACTTTAGACCGATCGTGGCCCTGATTAACGTGAGTCCGCCGGACCGGCATGGGTTTGTCAGTCTCGGACCGACACTGGAGGCGACTTTGGCGGCGATCGCCCAGGCGGACATCGTGATAGCGCAAATCAATCGACACGTTCCCCGCGCTCTCGGAAATGCGCTGATCAACCAGAGCGCCATCACCTATGGCATCGTCTGGGATGAGCCTTTGGACTGTTCGATTCCGCTTTCCAGCAATCCCGTCACGGATGCCATCGGAGGCCATGTAGCGGAGTTGATTCCCGACTACGCCACGCTGCAAATGGGCATTGGAAGGATTCCCAACGCCGTTTTGCAGCAACTGACGAGTCACAAAGACCTCGGTGTGCACAGTGAGATGATTTCCGACGGAGTAAAGGTTCTGGCAGAACGGGGGGTTATTACCGGCGCCCATAAGAAAACCGATCCGGGCCACATCGTGGCCACCTTCGCGATGGGCTCCCAATCGCTGTTTGACTTCATTGATGACAACCCGGCCGTGTCGATGCGGGCCGTTGATTATACGAATAACACCGCTGTCATTCGCTGCAACCCGCGCATGATTTCGGTGAACTCCGCGATCGAGGTGGATCTGACCGGTCAGGTGGTCGCGGAGTCGATTGGATCCCGGATCGTTTCCGGCGTTGGCGGGCAAATGGACTTCGTGCGCGGGGCGAGCCTGGCAGTGGACGGAAAGTCGATCATCGCGCTGCCGTCGCGAACCGGATCGGGCCTGCCGCGCATCGTGGCGTCTCTGCGGCCCGGAGCGGGGGTCACGACGACGCGCAATCATGTTCAATACGTCGTCACCGAGTACGGAACCGCCGAACTGCACGGCCGCACCCTCGAAGAGCGCGTGCGCCAGTTGATCGCCGTCGCTCACCCGGATGACCGCGACGCCTTGGCGAAAGCGGCCAAAGAGTTGTGGCCCAGTTTCTGAGGACTCGCATTGTGAGAGCATGTTGATTCCGGAGAGTGGAGGCATGGGAATGGAACGGATCATTCTTCGCGACGGCAGGGTGGCGGAATTTCGTGAACTGCGCAACGATCGGGAGGACAGGGCGCTTCTCAAGGAACTGTTTGGCCACGTCTCCGCCGATAGCCTTTACTATCGTTTTTTTCAGGTGGTCCATGAAGTCAGCGACGCGTTCATTGACAGCCTGTTGCGAAACAGCGACGAGAACAATCGATCTTTGTTATGCATGGCGGGAGATCGCGCGATGGGCATTGGAACATACAACCGCATGGACGACGAACGCGCGGAAGTGGCGTTTTTGGTCGATGATCGCATGCAGGGCAAGGGTATCGGCACGCTGCTGCTGGAGCATTTGGCCGAAATTGCCTGGCGGCGCGGGTTTAAACGTTTTGACGCGGATGTCCTGACGGGCAACCACCGGATGATTGAGGTGTTCAAGTCCAGCGGGTTTGAACTGGAGAGTGTGCAGCGGTCGGAGGTGATCCATATGACGCTTCCACTGGCGCAGACGGAGCGCAATCGCGCGCTCCAGGACACGCGCGAAAAATTGGCGACTGCGGCGTCCCTCATTCCTTTCTTTCGGCCACGGACCGTCGCGGTTGTGGGCGCGTCTCGCGATCCCAAGGGCGTGGGTCACGTGGTGCTGCGTCACATACTGGACGGCGGATTTTGCGGCACTGTCTATCCTGTGAATCGGTCCGCGCAGTCCGTGGCCGCGGTGCAATCCTATAAAAGCGTGTCTGACATCCCGGAGCCGGTCGATCTGGCGGTTATTGTCGTTCCGGCTGAAGAAACGCCAAGGGTGGTGGACGATTGCGTGCAGGCCGCCGTGCGCGCCGTCGTGATCACATCGGTTGGATTCGCCGAACGCGACAGGGAGGGAGCCTTCTCGCAACAGGAGATCACTCATCGATTGCGCGGCGGGGGTTGCCGATTGATCGGACCAAACTGCATGGGATTGGCCAATGCGGCGACGGACATGCGATTGAACGCGAGCTTTGCGCGCCAGTTGCCTCTCACGGGCAATATCGCCATCGCCAGCCAGTCGGGCGCGCTTGGCATTGCGATTCTCGAATATGCCGGCCGCGTCGGATTGGGCGTCTCCAGTTTTGCCAGCATGGGCAACAAGGCGGATGTGTCAGGCAATGACTTGCTGCAATACTGGGAGGACGATCCCGACACCGGCATGATTCTGCTTTACCTCGAATCGTTCGGGAATCCCCGCAAATTCTCGCGCATCGCACGTCGCATCACGCGCCGCAAACCGATTGTGGCGATGAAAAGCGCTCGTTCGGCGCTGGGAGCCACCGTTTCGGAAGCGCGCATGACAGCCCTGCCCGCCAGCGACCATGTGGTGGGCGAATTGTTTCGCCGGACGGGCATCATTCGTGTGGACACCCTGCATGAGTTGTTTGACGTGACGGCGCTTCTTGCGGTGGGGTCGATGCCGAAAGGGCGGAGAATCGCGATTGTGACCAACACCGCAGGCGGCGCGGTGATGACTGTCGATGCGCTGTTGAAGGAAAGTCTGCAGCTCGCGCGGCCTCCAATCGATTTGGGTTTTGCAGCCTCGGCTGACGACTATCGCAAGGTTGTCTCCGACCTGTTGCGCGATCCCGGCGTCGACGCTGTGATGGTCATTTTCATGCCGATCGAATCGTGCGCGGAAAAAGCGGTTTCGCGCGCGATTGTGCAGGCTCTTCGCGAGGCGGAAGTGTTTGCCCGGGAGACCGAGGAAGACACTGCCAGTGGCAAACTTGTCGATACTGCGGACGGTCCGCGCAACGCGAAACAGCCGGACGCCGTTGCGATAAAACCGGTGATGGCAAATTACCTGAGCACTGGTGACGACTTTGTCAGTTTTATCGATGCAGGGGAGCGGCGCGTTCCCGTGTACCCGTTTCCGGAACAGGCGATGCGCGCTCTTGCCAAGGTGGCCGGGTACGCCGAATACTGCCGCAGTCCGCGCGGACATGTTCCCGACCTGTCGAATATCGATTGCGATCGGTCAAGAGCCTCGGTGAGAGAGTCTCTGGCGCTCGGATCGGGCTGGATGTCTGTCGAAGCGGCCGCCGAGGTTCTGGACGCTGTTGGCATTCGGGTGGATACAGGTCCATGGCCGACGGCCGCGAAGACGCCCTTGAGGGCCGCTGTCGCAGTGGAATGTGATCCGCTGTTCGGGATGGTCGTTGGCGTCAGTGGCTACCAGGGCGACAGGCCAGGCACAGAGGAACTCTTCGCCGTTGCAGAATCAGAGGCGGTCGGCATCACTCCGCTGACGGATCGTGACTGCAATGATATGGTGAGCCGTGTCCTGGGGGCGGACCTGGACACGCTGCCATCCTCTGTACGCGGGGATCTCGCAGAACTGCTGCAGCGATTGTCACGCCTGGCCGAAGAGGTTTACGAGATTACGCGAGTAATCCTGCCCGATATTGAAGTCAGTGAACTGGGCTGTTTGATCCACAATTTTGCGATTGCGGCAGGAGTGCGTTAGGCGCGCCAAAGGGAATCGGCGGGGGATAATGGCGACCGGCGGCCCATCGAGAACTGGCGGGAGATAAAGACGACCGCCGGGGATAAAGACGTTCGGCGGAGACAGGAGGCGATGCTATGGAAAAAGGGAACGGCATTGAAAAGCGGAACGCCGTGGAGACAAGGAAAGGCGTTGCGGTCATCGGCAGCATGACCGTCGATCTGACAGCGAAGACAGACCGGTTGCCAAAACGCGGGCAGACGGTGCTGGGCAGCGAATTTACGCTCTTGCCCGGCGGGAAAGGATCCAATCAGGCGGTGATGACGTCCCTTATGGGATCGCCCACGTGGATGGTTGGCTGCGTGGGAAGCGATCCATTTCGGGATGTGGTTCTGGGCAGCCTGCGCACGCACGGAGTCCAAACAGCATTTGTGGATGTGCTGGAAACTGAAAACACCGGAGTCGCGCATATTCGGGTTGACAAAAATGGCGACAACGACATAGTCATTGTGCCCCTCGCCAATTCAAAAACCGATCCCGCGCGCGTCGATGCGTTCTTTGCGCAGCATGTGGCAGCCAATGTTCTTCTGCTGCAACTTGAGATTCCAGTGCCTTCAGTTTACCACGCGGCCAAACGGGCCAAGGACAGCGGCCTCACCGTCGTGTTCGACCCGGCGCCGGCCGTATCCGTCCCTGATGATCTCTATCGGTATGTTGACATAGTCACGCCAAATGAGACTGAGGCGTCCATCTTGACCGGGGTCGAGGTCGCCGATGTGCAGACGGCTCAAATGGCCGCGCGCGTTTTCCGTGAAAAAGGAGTTCCCACGGCAGTGATTACCCTCGGAGATAAGGGCGTTGTTGTGCTGGACCAGGCGGGACCGCGTCATTACGAGACATACTCTGTCCAGGCTGTGGACGCCACGGCGGCGGGCGACGCCTTTACGGGAACACTGGGCGCTTGCCTGTCAGAACAGATGGATATGGAAACAGCGCTCCGCTACGCCATGGCGGCGGGAGCGCTCGCCGTGACGAAGATGGGCGCCCAGTCGTCTCTCCCGACAAGGGAAGAAGTAGAGCAATTCATGGCTTCCCGGTGTTGAAGCGTTCCCCAGGGGGGCGCGCCACGCGCTTTACGGCGCTTTCAGGCAAGGTGCGTGGCGAGATTCCAACCACGGAGCGCGCTGACTGAGGGAGTGGGATACAGGATCACGATACCGACGCCGGATCGTCGAGGCAGAGTGTGCATTCGCGGCGGCGCAGGCATATAATGGAGACAGGGCGTTTTCACCATAGCAGACCGACTGAGAGGAACGCGGATGGACAAGTTGGAGCATCTGGCTTATGGAATGGTTGATTCTCAGTTCAGACTCAACTGTAAGAACATGGTCGCGATCAATCCCGAGAATTTGAGTCTGAGGCTGAACGTGAGAACCCTGGGCAGAGTCTTTGAGCATCGGAAGGAACTGGCCGGGTACTACATGGCGAATCAGGAAGCCTGTCAGAGTCTCGTCGATTATATGACGGAGCAAACCACGAGAATCATCTATGGTTTGAATCAATTCGTGAACTTGACTCGACAGGACAGTCGGGCCCTGAAGGTCCTTTACTGGAAACTCGTTCGCGCAACCATTGACGCTCTGGATTCCGTTAGATTCTTCGAAACGTTTAAAGAAAATCTGTCCAACATCGTTGTACGCCACTCGTCTTTGTTGCGCCATTTCTTACTGGCGATTCATGACAGTGACCTCATCAGTTCCGGCAATAGTCACCCCATAGTCTGTATGGAGTATAGCCCGGCGCTGCAACTCCAACTGCTTGGCGTAAATGTGTCGAATTTGCGAGAACCGATCTTGGACATTGGTTGTGGCACAAATGGACAACTTGTCCGTCAACTCCGTGCATGGGGGTATGATGCCCATGGCGTTGACCGGAGTGTCATCGATCATCCGCACCTCATCCAGTCGGATTGGTCTGATTTTCCCTGGATACACGAAGCCTGGGGAACTATCGTTTCGCACATGGCGTTCTCCAATCATTTCAATCACCATCATCTGAGGACCAATGGACAACCGGGTGTATACGCGAAGACGTTCATGGACATCCTGAAAGCTCTCAAACGAGGCGGGAGTTTCTACTACGCGCCAGGCCTTCCCTTTATCGAAGAATTGTTGCCGGGGGATAAATATCGTATCATACGAGTCAGAGACGAAATGCAAAAGGGATTTTACTCCTCGCAGGTTGTCAGGCTGGAGTAGACTCGCGTGACTTCAGTGTCCATGGAGGAAAATGGCCGGGGCAATATTCACGATAGACTGCTGAATTCTCCGAAGAAAAGGCCGTGCAGAAATGCAGAATTTCTGCGTATGCCGTATAATGGAACGGAGGAGGAATTGTCCATGTCAGGCGATACGTATACAATTCAGATTCGGCAACGCGGTGTCGTGACATTGCCGAACATCATCCGCGAGACATATGGGTTGGGCGAGGACGACGTCTTGACACTCATTGACTTAGGGGGAACATTTGTTCTCAGTCCACGTACACCGGTTGTTCCCAGGCTTGCCCGCGCGATAGAGAAAAAACGGGAACAACATGGCGTCACTCTTGATCAGTTAATTGAGGATGTCCGGGAAAACCGGCATCACGAGGAATAAGCGGTCAATGCCAAGTCTCATCGTGTTCTTCGATGCGGATGTTCTGCTTGCGGGAAGTGCGTCCACGACAGGTGCTGCACACCTGTTGCTTAGTTTGTCCGAGTTAGGGATCATTCAGGGGATCTCATCAGTCCATGCGTTGCAAGAAGCGCATCGAAATCTCACCCGCAAAATCCCTGACGCATTGCCCGAATTTGACGAGCTCATCCGGCAAGCGGTGGTTGTTCACCCGAATCCAGAAGATCTATACCCGTATCAGGATTTTGCCCATCCGAAGGACGTGCCGATTCTCGCAGCGGCAGTGTCGCTTGGCGCTCGATGGCTGGTGACTTTCAACTTGAAAGACTTCTATCAGCCTCCCCAAATCGTTGTGGTAAATCCAGGCCAAGCTGTTCGCAAGATTCGTGAGAGCCTCTTGCAGGCGGGCGAATTCATGGGACAGAACGACTTCCAATAGCGGACATTCCATTGTATGGACGGATCATGAGGGGCGCTTCAAGGGCGAGTTTTTATGCGTGCACTTGCTTACCTGAAAGCGCCGTAAAGCCCCGCGCTTCAGCGCGGGGGATATAAGGCGTATCTTTTGATCTTCGTTCTGGAAATAGATAGATTATAGTAGTATACTGATGCCATGGAATACAAATCCAATCGAAATATTGTGTACTCGTGCAAGTATCATGTGGTTTGGTGTCCCAAATATCGCCGCAGCGTGCTCGTGAACGGTGTGGAGGAACGCCTGAAGTCCATCCTTCGGGAAGTGGCGCAGGAGAGGCAGGCGGAAGTGATCGAGCTTGAGGTGATGCCGGATCATGTGCACCTGTTGGTGGAGGTGGACCCTCAGTTCGGCATCCACCGCCTGATCCGGTTGATGAAGGGGCGAAGCTCCCATCACTTGCGGCAAGAGTTCCCATGGTTGAAGAAACGATTGCCGACGCTTTGGACAAATTCCTATTTTGTCTCCACAGTAGGAGGTGCGCCGCTTGCGGTTATTAAACAGTACATCGAGGACCAAAAGCGCGTCTAACCAAAGGGAGCGCACCCCTTCTTTCGTCTGCGAGATTCCCCTTCGGGTGACGAGGCGGCAGGAGAAGAAGCTGGAGACCCGTTTTGAAGCGGCCCGGCAACTGTACAACGCACTCCTGGGCGTTGCCAAGCGGCGTCTGGCCCTGTTTCGGCAGTCGATCTGGTATACAAAGGCCAAGCAGACGAAGGACGAGGCCGAACGACGCGCCCATTTTGCCGCCGCCCGGACCGCCCACGGGTTCTCCTCCCGCGCACTGGAAGCCGTGGCTGACGAAATGCGGCGCGACACCTGGTTGGGCGGGCACATTGACTCGCATGTGGAGCAAAAGCTGGCGGCCCGCGCCTTTGCCGCTGTCGACAAGGTGGCATTGGGCAAGGCAAGAAACGTGCGATTCAAGGGCCGACGCGGGCTGCACAGTCTGGAAGGCAAAACAAACGCCGCCTGCATCCGCTGGCGGGATGACCGGGTGCTGTGGAATGGGCTTGAACTGCCGATGGTGAAGGCGGCGCGGGGCGATTCGGTGATTCAGCATGGTCTGTCCTCGCGCGTGAAGTACGTGCGCCTCGTGCGCCGGGAGGAACGGATGCGAACCCGCTACTATGCGCAACTGGTCTGCGAAGGGCTCCCCTACCGGAAACCGGAACACGCCATCGGAACAGAGACGGTCGGGTTGGACATCGGGCCCTCGACGATCGCGGTGGTTGGCGAGACGCAGGCGTCGCTGGAGCAGTTTTGTGAGCCGGTGGCGCGAGA
>JAJYTO010000134.1 GCA_021793015.1 Bacillota bacterium | reverse complement strand
CGCCGCGAAGTACAGTTCCAGGTGGCGATGGTGGTTCCACGCAAAGGATCCGATCCGATCCCCCTCTTTGATTCCCAGACCGGAAAGAGCGTTTGCCAGACGGCACACCCTTTCATACATGTCCCTGTAGGTATAGCGAAACATACCCGAATAGTCCCGCGATATGATCTCCTGTTCCGGAAAAACCGTGTTCGCCCGATACAAGATCGAACGCAACAGCAGAGGATAATCCATCATCGGCGCATCCGCTCCCCTCACTGATCCTCGCATCCTCCTCTACCCTATCGCAATCCCCATGCAGCGTCAATATGGAAACATCCTTCCATGCGGAAACATCCTCCTCAGCGACGGGCGTCCGGAGAAGATCGTGAACGTCACGCATCATTTACAAATCCCTGTTGCATATTTCGCACAATACGGATATAGTTAAAATGAAGTTGGCGCAAGGGAAACTTTTTTTCCCGGCCGACATATATATGGTTCATGGCAACACTGTTGTGTGAAAGAAAGTTTTTCAACGCTGCGGCCTGAGCGATACTGTCTCAACGATACTTGCATGGTGGAGGGATCCTGGATGTCGGTGAACGCTCCCAATCGGGAAGATGCCGCGCGGGCGCTGGATCGGCTGCAAGTAACGCGGGCCCGCAGCAAACGAGGTCGGTTGCGGTTGCTCTGGTTGTTGGTCGGGCCAGGCATTCTCGTCATGCTCGGCGAAAATGACGCTCCCTCCATGCTATCCTATTCGGCAACCGGCTCGCAGTTTGGGATCGGCTTCTTCGTTCCCTTTGTCATTGTCACCTTTATGATGGCGTTCGTGGCGCAGGAGATCACCGTGCGCCTGGGAGCCGTGTCAAAGGCGGGCCACGCCGAACTCATCTATCGCCGCTTCGGTCGTTTTTGGGGCAACTTTGCCATGATCGACCTGCTGTTTACCAATGTGCTGACGCTGATCACAGAGTTCGTCGGCATCGTCGCGGGTGCCGGCTATTTTGGAGTCCCCAGCTACGCGGCTGTCGGCGGCGCGCTCGCCGTGATGGCGGCGGCCTTTATGTCCCGCCGCTACTGGTCTTTCGAACGGATCGCCCTGCTGCTCGCGCTGTGCAACCTCGTCTTTGTGCCGGTGGCCTTGATGGCGCATCCCGACTGGGGAGCCGTCGGCCACTCCCTGCTGACCTGGAGTCCCATTCCCAGCGGATTTGGCTCGCAAACGGTCATTATCCTGCTGGCCGACATTGGCGCAACGATCACGCCGTGGATGCTGTTCTTTCAGCAGGGAGCGGTGAGCGACAAGGGGCTCTCTGTGCGCGACATCCCGCAGGGGCGGATCGACACCGCCATCGGCGCCCTGCTCGCCGCCCTGGCCGCGATCGCGTGCATCATCGCCACCGCTCCGCTGTTTGTGCACCATATGAACGCCGGCCAGTTCGGAGCGGCCCAATTTGCCCAGGCGCTGGTTCCCTACATCGGCCAGTTTGGCGGCGCTCTGTTTGCCTTCGGGATTCTCGAAGCGGGGCTTGTAGCGGCCATCGCCATCGCCACGTCGTCCGCCTACGCGTTTGGAGAAGTGACGCAACAGGCGCACAGTCTGAACCGCTCCTTCAAGGAGGCCAAAAGTTTTTACCTCGTGCTCATGGCGGTCGCCGCGATCAGTGGAAGCGTCGTATTGATTCCAGGCTTCCCCCTCGAATTCGTGGTCCTGATGGTCAATGTGATTGCTGTTTTGACCATGCCGCCCGCAATCGGATTTCTGTTGCTCCTCGTGAATGACAGAGAGATCATGGGCGACCATCGCAGCGGATGGTTTTTGAACGGCCTCGGTCTGTTTGTCGGCGTATTTGTTTCGCTGGCCGGGTTATTGTACGCACTGACCGTGATTTTTCCCAGCCTGCACGTGTAGACGCCGACTCTCGGCAATCGCTTGGCATCACATCAACATGATCTTGGGAGGCGCAACCTATGGCGACAAATCAGCTGGAACTCGGCGAATCCGCACTACTCGGCAATCTTCGGTTGACCGACGTATGCGAGCGTCCCGACCTGATCGAACAAACGCTCAAGGAACATCGAAACACCCAGGGGAGGATTCAGGCAGTCGGTCGGCGTACTCTTGGCCCCTGGCTAAAAGCAACGATATGGGGACTGCGCGTCTATGTGCTGTTCATGACTGTCGTGGTGATCATCAATATCGTGCATACCGTGTGAGCGGAGAGCTCTCCGTCCCAGCCCGGGCGACACCCGTTCCTGCTGCGCCAGCCACTGCCGACTGGCGGTCAAAGTGCTTTTTCGCCACTGTCCAGCGTTCGAGCCGCTCCGGGCGAACGCGCGACCCCACTCCCGCCAATGGCTCCACAGCCAGCCAGCCGGGTCGCGCAAAGCACACTGGCGGATCGATCACGTCTTCGGAAAAATAGCGCTCGCTTGGCGCCGTGTCGCCGGGAAGCGTAAATCCGGACAGCGCCGTGAGAGCGATATTGTGCAGGCGCCCGATGCCCGTTTCAAGCATGCCCCCACACCACAGATCAAGCCCCTCTGCCACACAGGCTTCGTGCACTCGCAGCGCTTCGCCAAATCCGCCCACGCGTCCGACTTTCAGGTTCACGATTCGACAGGACCCAAGGCGGGCCGCCCGGCGCACATCCTCGGCGCACCGAATGGTTTCATCCAGACAGACCGGAGTCTTGAGCGCCTTCTGCAAGCAGGCGTGGTCGATGAGATCGTCAACAGCGAACGGCTGCTCAATCATCATCAGGTTGAACTCATCGAGACGCTGTAAATGAGCCGCGTCCGCGAGTCGATAGGCGCTGTTCGCGTCAGCCATGAGCGCCATATCCGGAAATGCGTCGCGAAGCGCAGCCAGCGGCTCCATGTCGTAACCTGGCCGAATTTTCACCTTGACCCGCGCAAAGCCCTGTTCAAGGAGGCCGCGAACTTTTTGCACCAGAACTGCCGTAGAGGTCTGTATGCCGACGCTGACGCCAACGGGGATCTCCGTTCGCGACGCGCCAAGCAGTGACGCGAGGGGGATTCCCGATTCCTGCGCGAAACCGTCCCACAGCGCCATTTCAATGGCCGCCTTCGCCATGCGATTGCCTCTGAACCGCTCCAGCGTGGAGCGAATCGCCGCCAGATCAGCCACACTTTCAATCGCCCCGCCAATGAGGGCGGGAATCAGAAACTCACTGAGCATATGCCACGCCGTACCGCTGGTTTCCTCCGTATACAGGGGCGCATGGCCCGCCGCGCACTCTGCGTAGCCAACCGCACCGCTTTCCATAACCGCCTCCACGATGATCACGTCCTTTTCGGACTCAGTGCCGTACGCTGTGACAAACGGCTCAATCAGCGGCAAACGCAGACGGCGTAGAACGATCCTCTGACAATTCATGCGCAATCCCCCTCGTATGACGGCGATGCCCTTGGGGACATGTGATAAACTAAATTCAGGCAGACTTTATCACATGTCCCCTTGGTTACGCGGGTCTCCGGCATTCCGTCAGGCTTCACCAGGGACTGCGCCGCCTCCCTGCGATTCTATATCACAAACGCTCACAGGGCCAATCTCATTGCCCGACAACGGCGCGGGGAGCTGGCTTGCTTCCTTGCACGGCGCGGGTTTTACTGCCCCCTTTTTATACGGCAACTTGCCTGCCGCTTCCGGGAAGCTGCCATAGCTGGCGGTGGCCGTCAGGCCATGTTGGTTTTGAACAGGCTCTGACAAAATCGCTGATAAAAAAATAGGTTGACTTTTCAATCATAGTTTCATATGATTCTTTCTGAAAACGTTATCACCCATTTTGCGCGACGCACGCTTTTCCCTTTTTGCCGACTGGCGCGCATCACACGGAGGGATCACGGATGAAAGTCACGATCAGAACGGTCGCTGAGCACGCTGGCGTATCGGTCCCCACCGTTTCCCGTGTCTTAAACAGCCCTGAACTCGTCAATCCATTGACCCGTGTCAAGGTGCTGGAAGCCGTGGCGTCACTCGACTACTACCCGAACGGACACGCAAGAGGGCTCCGCCTTCAACATGCAACCGCTGTCGGTGTGCTGGTGCCGAAACTGGATGATTTCTTCTTCAGCAGACTCTATCGGGGCATCTACGATGCTGCGCTGAAGCAAGGCCTGACGGTCCTTCTCTACGACGCCCAATCCGATCCGCAGCGAATCATTGGCGGATTTTCCACACTGAAGAGACAGCAGAGCAGCGGCATCATCTTTTGCAGCGTCAGTTTTCCCGCCCATTATTCCACTTTGACCGCGCGCCTCGGCATTCCCGTCGTACTCGCCCTGACAGAAAGCGAACAGCATGACATGCCCGCATTTAAAGTGGACGACGTGCGGGCCGCCTTCGACGCCGTGGCCTATCTCATCACACGAGGCCATCGTTCCATCGGAGTCATAGCGGGCCCGCTGGACGATCCAGTCGCAGGAGCCGCGCGCTTTCAGGGATACCAACTCGCCCTCGCCCATTATCGCCTGCCGTTTTCTGACGAACATGCAGCCCACGGAGAATTTCGCTACGAACATGGTTACGCAGCGATGAAGGAGTTGCTCACATATCGTGTCAATACTCATATCACCGCCGTTTTCGCTGCCAGCGACGAAATGGCCATTGGCGCCATGCGCTGCATTCATGACCACGGTCTGCGAGTTCCGGATGACATTTCGGTGATCGGCTTTGACGATATCGTCATCGCGAACATGATCACGCCAAAACTGACGACGATTGCGCAACCGCTCGAAGAAATTGGCAAAATGGCCGTTCAGTCGCTCGTATCGATACTTTCCGAGGGTCCGCCTTCCGACCTCAGGACTCATTACATACCACACTCGCTCGTTCCCCGGGAATCCGTGCGATCGCTGTCCTACGACACGTCGTAGGACTGGCGTTGAAGGACGCTGGGACAATTTCACACATTTATCATATAGAGGGGGATTCACACAATGAAAAGAACCACCACCATTGCACTGACGGCGTTGTCAGCAGGAGTCGTGCTGAGCGCAGGCTTAACGCCGACGTTTCTCACGTCAACCAAGCAGCCCGCGCACGTTTCGGCTCCGGCGGCGGCGCGGCGCGCCTCAGGCGTTACGACAATCGTCTGGGCCGCAGGAACGATTTCCGGAAACGGTCTCAGACAGGACATGGTCAATCACTTCGAGAAACTGCATCCGACCATTCACGTGAAAATTGTGCAGGAACCCAGCAACACGAACACGACCCGCGCCCAGTTGGTCTCGGAAATCAGCGGCGGCGCGACATCGCCCGACGTGTACATGGGCGACGTGATCTGGCCGGGACAATTTGGATCGTTGCACCTCGCCCTGCCTCTCAGCCAGCATCTGTCAAAGTCGTTCTTCAGCCGCTTTGCACCCGGTCTCGTGCAGGGCGCCTCGTACAAAGGGGTCGTTTACGGAGCTCCGTTCTTCCAGGATTCAGGCTTCCTGTATTACCGCAAAGATCTGCTGGCCAAAGCCCATCTGCCGGTGCCGAGAACATGGCAGCAGCTCATGCATGACTCGCTCGTGCTGCAGCACAAACACATGGTGAAATACGGGTTTGTATGGCAGGGCGCCTCCTACGAGGGTCTCACCTGCGACTGGATGGAATACCTCACGGACGCGGGCGGACAGGTGTTCAACAAGGCGGGCAAACCGGTGATGAATTCCCCGCAGGCTGTAAAAGCCCTGACATTCATGCGCTCGCTGATCACAAGCGGCGTCACGCCGAAGGATGTCATCACCATGCAGGAACCGCAGGCCATGACCGCGTTCAACGACGGACAGGCGGCGTTCCTCAGAAACTGGGACTATGCCTGGACCAACTCGCAGACCAAAGGCCAGTCCAAGGTGATCGGAAAAGTGGGCGTGGTGCCTCTGCCCACCTTCGCGGGTCACGCCGGAACGGGTTACGCCACGATCGGAGGCTGGAATCTGTACGTCAATCCACACAGCAAGCATTTGGCGGCCGACCTGACTTTCATCAACTGGATGACCGGAGTTCAGGGGCAAACGATTCTCGCGACCAAGGCGTCCGAGATTCCGACCAACGCGGCGGTGCAGCGTAATCCGCAGATCCGCAAACTGAATCCTGTGCTGTCCATCGTTTCCAAGACGCACCTGATCGCGCGTCCCAGCCAGACACCGCAGTACCCGGCTATCTCGCTGGCGATTTACTCCAATATCAACGCGGCGTTGGCGGGACAGGTGAGCGTCAAGCAGGCGCTGCAAACCGCAAACAGCCAGATCGCGCAAGCCGCGAACAAGTCCGGGCTGTAGACTTTCCATCCTTTGAGCTATAATGATAGGCAGGGCGAGGGTGACCCTGCCTATCATCCCTATGAACATGAAAGAAGGAAACGTATGCGCCTTAGCAAACTCGAACGCAGGTCCGCCATTGCCGGTTACGCCATGCTTTCCCCAGCCATGCTCGTGATCGCCCTGGTGACCCTTTTCCCGATCGGATACTCAGTCTGGATGAGCATGAACACCATCAGTTCCACCTTCACAGGATTCCAGTTCCAGTTTTCCGGGTTCAAGAACTATGGCATCGTGTTCCACAGTTCCCTGTTCTGGCAGACGCTCTGGTTTACGACCATGTATGCGGCCGTCACGGTCGTCGTTGAACTCGTCCTGGGACTGCTGGTCGCGTTGGCGCTCAACCAGCCCATCCGCGGCCGCGGGCTTGCCATCGCGGTGATGCTCGTTCCCTGGACCTTGATCACCGTTATCTCTGCTCAAATGTGGGGCTATATCTACAATGGCATCTACGGGGTATTAAACTATGTCCTCATGAGTATACACATCATCAATACGCCTTTTCTTTGGCTGGGCACGCCCACATCCGCGACGATTTCCATGATGATGGCGGACATATGGAAGACGACCCCATTTGTCACGATGATCCTTCTGGCAGGGTTGCAGTTGATCCCCTCCGAACTCTATGAAGCCGCCAAAATCGATGGGTCCTCGGCCTGGAACAGTTTCTGGCGCATCACGTTTCCACTCTTGCGGCCGAGCTTAGGACTCGCCGCCCTGTTCCGCATTCTGCAGGCTTTCGGCCTCTTCGACCTGCCGTTCGTGCTGACCAACGGCGGACCGGGTACGAGCACCATGTCGATTGCCATGCTCGCCTATCAGGCCATATTCAACAACGGCTCCTTCGGTCCGGGAACGGCCGTGGCCGTAGTGACCGTCGCGCTGGTCATTTTGCTGGCGTTGGGGTCGCTTAAAGCGTTGCGCACGCAGGTGGGAGAGATCGACACATGAGACGCAGAACTCCGCAGATCCGCAAAGTCGTTGGATACATCGTGCTCGTGGGAATGCTATTGATCATTATCGCGCCCTTTTACTGGATGGTCGCCACATCGTTGAAGGGAAATCTGTCAATCGGCAATTTCCCGCCGAGCCTGTATCCTCACCACCCCACCTTCTACCATTATGCACGAGCCTTCACGACATATGGTTTCGGTGTATACTTTCGCAACAGCGTGATTGTGTCGGTGATCGCCACGGTCGTTGTCATCGTACTGGCCGCTCTGGCGAGCTACGCGATCGCCAGGCTTCCCATCCGCGGAAAAGCCCCCATCATGGTCTTTTTGCTGGCGATCTCCACATTTCCGCAGGTGGCGGTCATTTCCCCCCTGTTCCTGATCATGCAGGGTCTCGGCTGGCTCAACAGCTATCAGGCGCTCATCATTCCCTATGTCGCCTTCAATCTGCCCTTTGCCATCTGGGTCATGCGCACCTATTTTGCGGGCATCCCCAAAGAATTGGACGAAGCGGCCCGCGTCGACGGCGCAGGGGTTCTCACGACCGTGTTTCGGGTTATCATGCCCCTCGCGACTCCAGGCATTTTCACGGGCGGTATTTTTACATTTGTCGCCTGCTGGACTGAGTTCTTCTTTGCCCTTGTGTTTAACAGCAGTCAGAACTTCCGGACCATTCCAGTTGGCATAGCCCTGTTTTCCGGACAGTTCACCATTCCCTACGGCACGATCTTCGCTGGATCGACTGTCGCTGTTCTTCCGATCGTCCTCCTGGTTCTCCTGTTTCAAAAATGGGTTGTGTCTGGACTCACAGCGGGAGCCGTCAAGGGCTGAAGGAATTGCCCGCGCATTCTTCCCCGCTCGGAGCGAAGCGCCGTGAGGGGAGCGCGCAGGCTGTCTTTTGAAAGATGAAAGAGAACACAGACAGAGGACAATGCGGAGGGACACTCGTTGTATGGATACTTCGGTTCAGGACGTACATCGGCATGAGTTGCGTCCACGGCGCGGCGCACGCGTGACGGCGGGATTGGCCGGCGCCCTCGCCGTCTCGACGCTCCTCGCGGGTTGCGGCGCACAAGCGGCAGGCGCACGCCTCCCATCGACGGCGGCGCAAAAGGCCGCGAGCCACCGCCTCTCCGGTACGGCCAGCGTTGCTTACGCGGGCTCTTTGCAACTGGTCAATGACCAGTTTATCGCGCCAGCCTTTTCAAAAACCACCGGTCTCTCCTATCGCGGACGCGGCGGCGGTTCCTTCGGAGTGGCCCATCTGATCGCGAGCGGCCAAATCAGGCCCAATGTATTCGAGAGTATCGGCACAGCGCCGATTCGCATTCTGACGCCCCGGTTGACCGACTGGGCCGTCGGATTTGCCAGTGCGCCGCTCGTCGTCGCCTATTCTCCAACGAGTCCATTTGCTGCACAGTTCAGGGCAATCGCCGCAGGCAGGCGGCCGATGAAAGACCTTTTCACGCTGCTGGAGAACGCCCGGTTGCATCTTGGCCGCACCAACCCAAACACAGATCCGCAAGGCCAGGCGTTTATCATGATGCTCGAATTGGCGGACCGCTACTATCATTTGCCAAAGGGAACAGCCGCCAAAATCCTGGGAGGCGCGAATAATCCGCATCAGATTTTTGCGGAAGAAGCCATTCTGTCGCGGTTGCAGGCGGGTCAGTTGGATGCCTCAAGCGCCTTTTTGCCGGAAGCGGTGCAGCGTCATCTTCCCTATATCGCTCTCCCTGCGGCCATCAATCTCGGCGATCCGGCAGACGCGCGCGCTTATGCAAAGGCGAGCGTGACCCTCAAGGGCGGCAAAACAGCGGTTGGCGCTCCGCTCGAAATCTATGTCACCAGTGTGTCGGGCGCGCCGGATCAGAGCGCCGGCCAGAGATTGATCGCCTACATGCTCGGAAAGCCTGGCCGGACGATCTACCGGCAGGAAGGATACACCTTGACATCCCCTGTATTTTTTGGCAATCGGTCGGCCATCCCGCGGTCGATACTCGCTGCAGCGGGACAGTGAATCGCGCAGGGCCGATCCAATCAAAGCTCATGTCTCATGCGCAAACGTTCCCGCCGCCTCGGCGGCCGCCCACAGTGTTTGAAATAGCGCGGCCAGTGATTCATTACGCGTGTTCCATATGGCGTTGCGTTCCCTGACCTGCTCCCTGGTTATTCCGTGTTCCCGCCATGCCCTGCCGCCTGTGCGCACATTTTGCGCAAACGCCTGCATGCGATCGACGGCATGCGAAAAATGGGCTTCCGGCGTGGACAGTTCTTCAAATTCCCGCCACAGGCCATGCAGTTCCGCCTCCAGATCCGGAGGCAACAGCGCAAACAGGCGTTTGGCCGCCGCCTCTTCCCGCTGCGCTTTCCCAATCTGTCCGGCGGCGTCGTAGGCGAACGTGTCTCCGGCATATATTTCCACCAGATCATGCACAAGAATCATCGGCAACACACGCAGCATGTTCACCGGTTCTCCGATCTCCCGATGCAAAAGCAGCGCGAACATGCACATATGCCATGTGTGTTCCGCGTCATTTTCCCGCCGCCCGCCTTCCCCAGCGCCGACGTATGTTCGCCGTTCCACTTCTTTCAACGCGTCAATGGTCGTCAAAAAATCCAAAATGCTCTCGATGCGATTACTCATGACATCCATCCACGCCCTTCGGGTCAGTCGTGCAGTTATCCAACGCCAGTTCCGCCAAAAGGCAGCCGCCGATCACGCCGACCGCACGGGTCAATCATTCATTTTCCCAACTGCCCAACGCCGGCTCATATCGGATTTCACCCGCGCGCGTAAACTCACACCGACTTCACGAGTCCACCGTCCACATACAGCGTTTGCCCCGTCATGTACCCATTGGCCGCAGACCCCAGAAATACGGCGAACCTCGCAAACTCATCGGGCGCACCGTAACGGCCCATGGGAATTTGGGCATGCGCCTCCCTCTTCACTTCGTCCACCGGAATGCCGCGCTGTTTTGCCGTGTGATCATCAAGATAGGCAAGGCGGTCCGTCGCGATCCTCCCTGGAGACAGCACGTTGATCAGCACGTTGGCCGGGGCGTACTGCGTCGCCAATGTCTTTGACAGTCCGACGACGCCAAGGCGAAATACGTTTGACAACAGCAGATTCTCGATGGGCTGTTTCACGGAAGACGACGCAAACGTGACGATTCTCCCCCACTGATTGCGCACCATGTGCGGCAGAGCCTCCTGGATGCAACGCACCGTGCTCATCAGCG
>JAJYTO010000133.1 GCA_021793015.1 Bacillota bacterium | reverse complement strand
GATCTCTTTATCACATGTCCTCTAGGTCGGCAAACCTAGTGCGAAGGATGAGACATGTGCGAAAGACAAGCTTCGGACAACGCGTCAGGGAACACGCTTTGCTCCTGCTGTTTCCCGAACCTGTGCGCTGCCCGCTGTGCGGCTACGCTTTTCGGCATCTTCCGCGTGGTATCGCAAGGCCGCGTCTGTGTCCGAGTTGTGCAAGAAATCTCTCGGAACTGACGTATGGACTTTGCAGAGTCTGTGGACGAGCCGGTCAGGGGGCTGTTTGTCCAGAGTGCGTCCGGGAACCGCATGTGTTCTTTGCTGCGAGGGCTTTTGCCTCATATGACGGCAGCGTTGAGAAATTGATCAAGGCTCTCAAGTATCAGGGGGATATGAGGGCGAAGCCAATTCTCGGAGACTGGTTGGTGGAAGCATACGAACGCCATTATGGATCCGACGGTCAGGTGGTCATCGTGCCAGTGCCAATGCACCCGGCCAAACAGGCGCGAAGAGGGTTCAATCAGGCAGAAGATCTGGCGGCTCACCTGTGCAGGAAACTGAATCTGCCTCTGCTGCGCGCCCTGACGAGGGTGGAAACTGGCAGCAGTCAAACCACGCACACACGGTCGGAGAGAAAACAGGCGTTGCGCGGAACATTCACGTTGAATACGGATATGCGGATGAAGTTCTACAGTCTTTCGTCGTATCGCAAGACCATGAGGTATAATCGGATTATGGAACAGCGAGTGTCCGGCGCCACTCTGGTATCAGGTCAACACGTAATCTTGGTGGATGACGTGATCACCACCGGATCAACGGCCGACGCATGCGCTGAGGTGCTCTTCGCCGCACAGGCTGTGTCCGTGTGCGTCCTCACGGTGGCGCGGTGACGGCGACACAGTCGCAATCTTGCGGCAGCGAGCGCGGCGGCAGAGCGGCAGCTTCCCGCAACCTAGTGGAGACACAGCGTCGACACGATGGCTCCTACAGGGAGATACAACGATAGTATATAGACCCGCATGATGGAGGTTCCACTGCACGAGGAGGGGATAAGTAAGATGCCGTTGATGAACTGCGAGGAATGCGGGAGAGTGTATTTGGGGACGACGCTCGGAACGCTGTGTCCTGAGTGTCGGAAACAGTCAGAGCGTCTATTTGACGTGGTCAAAGAGTACATCAGGGACCATGATAAGGCCTCAGCGCAGGAAATCTCTTCGGCGACAGGGGTATCTCAGGAGAAGGTTCTCAATTTTCTGCGGGAAGGGAGGCTGATCGCGACGACGGCGGCGACCTACCCGTGCTCGGGGTGCGGCACGCCTATCATCACGGGTAGGTTCTGTGCGCCATGTCGAGAAAAAATGGCGCACAGCTTTCAGGATGCAGCCCAACAAATGAAGGCTGATCAGGGAAAACAAGTTGGGTATTTGACCAGCAGGCACAAGGACAAGTCCTGACTTCCTTCCAGAGGCTGAAGTCAGAGGCTGAGCGGCGCTTTTCGAGGGCCAACCGCTTTCGGCGTACTGTTCACATCTTTCAAGCCTCGGCAGGGGCATGTGGGTTTAGGCAAATGCAATCAAACTTTACTGCGTGACTTACTGTGCGAGCGCTGCTTGTCGGTTCATAACGCAGTGTTAGTGGGCACTTTGCGCCACGTTTCGGCCCAGGATTGCCAGAAATGCATCATTGCATCGTATTCTTCCTTAATACTGGCCGGATGCAGATACCACTTTACGGATACCCTATAAAAATAGGCGTATGTCTGATCGGTCATTGCCGACACTTCAAGCGATGGATCCAGTGAGGAACGCAGGAAGGTAATGATGTTTTGCAACTCTTCGATGTTCGCCCTCATATCTTGCACCTTATCGGCTTCAATGTCCGACAATGCCTGTCTGGTCAGCAGGGCGCCGCGTTCATGCAGTTGCGAAAGCTGAATGTTGAAAGGCATGGTATTGATGGCTTGAGTCCGATAGACATCTGCGGGATTCATTAAAAAATCCTCCAATCGGCGATTAACTTGTAAACGCGCTGCGAGCCCAGGCGCCATGTCATGCAGTTGTTTAATGGCTCCCCTTATGAGTTCCGAGTCTGGAAACAAAGCCGCGCCCATGCTCAGAAGCCGCAATGCCCGGAGGGCGTCCTGCTCGACGAGCGCCAGATCGCATTCGAGAATGACCTTGGTTACCGTGGGCGGAAACGCCAAAGCGCGGTCGAGCCAAGCGCGCGCCTCTGCCCAGCGCTTCTCGGCAAAATGACGGCGCGCGTTCTGTTCGCACTCGCGCACAGTGACCCCTGTCCATTCCACGGACTGCAACACGGATGCAAGCGGCGAATATCTGATGTATGACCATACGATATCGCGATCTTCTGCGCGCGGCAACCATCTCTTCAGCAACCCCTCCGCGTGCATGGCCGCCAGATCGCGGATCAAGGGTTCGATATTCCATCCCGCCGCATCCGGATCAGACGCCCTGGCGACGATGGCCAGGACAAACTCCCCGCGCGGTCCAGCTTGCGCGAGCATTTCTCTGGCCCGGATCTCGTCGCCAAGCTCCAGATAATGCAACCCCAATAACAGCCACTTTTGCTCGGAAGAATTGTGCGCGGCTTCGTCAAGCAACTGGTCTGTTCCACTGCGTCGGGCGATGGCCATGCGGGCTCGGTGAGTGATGTCCGTTCCTGTGCGTGCTACCTTTTCTTCAGCTCGGGCGACAACGTCCGCAGCGTCAGCGTAGCCCAGGATTGCGTACATTTCGGCGTAGTTGGCGAGCGCAACCCAGTCTGTCAGCCGCGATTCGACATGCTCCCTCACGACGACAGGGTCTCTCGGCAGAAGATGCAATAATGGGAAGATTACATAATCGAGATGCGGATTTTCGAAAAACGCCTGCAGGTGCCACTTGCGCGCCATAAAGTCGTCGCCCAGTTTTGCCCATATGATACCCAGATCCATCGCCGCCAAGTACGTACCCATGCCTTCGACGGTATCGATCATTGTGTGTTTCGGATCTCCCATGGACCGACACTCCATCAGGACATCCAGGGCCGCAACCCAGTCGCCTTGCGCAGACAGAATGCCTGCATACCTCATCTTGATGTCGGTCAGCAGAGGGAAGTAACTGATGCCTTCTAGAGCTACTTCACGAGCCCGTGCCAGCCGACCCGTCTCCACCAGTGATATGATAAGGAAGATGATCAACCGCGCGGCTATATGGTTCCATGTTTCAACCGGTTGAGTTTTTTTAAGGTGTGCGTACGTTTCTTCCGCGAGTTCCACGCACTTGTCATATCCGCCTTTACGCGTATATTCGGCCATCAAATTTGTGCGGTGGAACAGATCGTCGGGAGATTTTGCGAGTTCTTCCGCCAGCAGTTTTTTGTTCCGATCTGTTTTTTTGCGGATGGAAACGAATTCATCGAGATACCCAACATGGTGAAACGTAAGCGACAACTGCTCAATGGCGCCTCCGGACGCCAGAAGGGAGGGAACGACCTGTTCGTGAACCGTACCAACATACAGATGACCTCTGCGAAACACGCGCACCACCGTAAGGGGCAAAGCACTCTGTATGTGCGCCATCGACCCGACGTAATTACGAATGGTTACCGTAACGCCCTCCGCATTCGTCTGCTCGAGAAACGGACGGAGTTGCAGCTTCTCGATGGGATCCAGATATTCGTCGGCGTCAATCACGACGATAAAATCTCCAGATGCGTGGCGCAGCGATTCATTGCGAGCGTCGCTGAAATTGTCGTTCCATGGGAAATCATAGATTTTAGCTCCGTATTCACGGGCAATGGGCACTGTGTCATCGGTTGAACCGGTGTCCACGATGATGATTTCATCAACGACCCCCTGCAGGGAGTCGAGACATTTGCGGATGGTCCACTGTTCGTCTTTAACAATCAGACAGGCGGATAGCAACAAACAGTGTCATTCCCTTCTATACATGGCCTGGGTTGCGATATTGTCCGAGTGCGTCTGATACAGTGTAGGCGCGGCGGGCCACGGTCGAATTTACTTCGTGGTACAGTTTTTTCTGCACATCCTGCATCGCCTGCTGGATTGCTGCTTCAAGTTTGGCGGTGGAGGCGGCCATTTGCAGGAGGATCTCCCGCGGCGCCTGGGACTCGGCGTCAAGCAGGCAGATTCGCCTGGTTCGATCGCTCATCAGGACATAGACATCATGGTACCGCTCTTCTGCGAGACAGGTCATGATCATCTCATATAGGCGTTCTATAATGCTCCAGTCGCTGGTCGATTCTGGGTGCTCCATGGTTTTCACCTGCGATCATAATCATCAGGCCGCGTGTGGGTTCGCATTCCTGCTATCAGGGAATTGAGCTTCCGGATGAGGAACCGGCGCTGCTTGAACCGTTCAGCAGTGCGCTCAATGCCTGGGTTTGCGCCTGGGATTGCTGGATCGCGGCGTTCAGGGCATTTAATTGCGACGTGAAATTGGCGACGTTCTGTGCGATCTGTTGGTTGATTTGCGTCAGGTAGTTGTTGATATTTGTCTCCTGAGCGGAGATCGAATTGAGATCCGACTGAATGGGGCTTGACTGGCCGCCCGCCCCTGTCAGGTACGTGGACAGGAGATTGCTCACATTGCCCAGCACGCCGGATGTGGGAATGGCTGTGCTGGCGGTGTTGTTCTGTACAATGCCAAACAACTGTTGAACCCCGCTCGCATTGGAAGTGAGCGCGTTGGTAAACATGGTCTGCCCGTTTGGCAATGTTCCGGTGAAGGACGAGCCACTGCCAGTGAATCCGGAGGACGACTGAAATTCCAGATGGCCGGTGGTCGGACTTTCGACGATTCCGACTGCCGCGAGCGAACTCAGATTGGAACTCACGCCGGATACGATCTGACTGACAGCGGCGGGCAACTGGGACAACAGATTGTTGGCGTTTGTGTCGGTGAACAGGGGTCCGGATGTGCCGCTGGAATTCGTATTGCTGGTATTTGTCGAGGGAGTGTAGGCTGTATCTTTGTGCAACAGGTCAATCAGGCTGTTATACGACGACATCCAGGTCTTTACGGCGGCGACGGTGCTGGACGTGCTTGAGGCGATGCTGAGAGTGCCTGCTGTTGACATTGTGTTGGAAACGTTAATCGTGACATTTGGTATGGAATTTGTGAACGTATTGGTGGAAGATTTCAGGATAACGCCGCCCAGGCTAATGTGAGCGTTGGCGGCGCCCGTGTTTGTGGTTGTAAATTGGCCGGAGCCGGTTCCGATCAATGTGCCTCCCAGTGTATACGCATAGGCAGTGCCGGTTTGGGTTGAGGAAAATTCGAGCCCATAGGAAGACCCGTTGTACAGAACCTGCGCTGCCACGCCAGTCAGGGCGGTGTTCGAATTGACAGCAGACGCGATAGAGTTCAGGCTCTCATTCGCTGTCACGTTAACGGTTTGCGGTACGCCCCCATTGATTGTACTTGGCGGGGTAATCGTGATGGAACCGCCGGACGTGAAATTGGAGGCCCCAGATGCGCTTGACGCGAAATTCGAGTTCTGGATGTTCGTCTGATTTTGCGCCAAAGCGGTCACCTGCAGCGAGTAGATGCCGGGCTGTGCGCCTGAAGCCGTCGTGGCCGTAAACGCTGACGGGTCGCTCGACGTGGCGGACACGCTGTTCCAGTTCGCAGAGCTTGCCAGGGTATAGGTGGCTGACTGAAATGACTGCAGAGCCGCCTGCAAGGCGGTTAATGCGCTTTGGCTCGCGTTCAAACTGCTAAGCTCGTTGTTTGGCGCTGTGGTCAATTGTTGCGTCAGGATTTTTTGCATCTCGGAAGCGTACGTGGTCACGGGAATGCCGACCCCGTTCGGATTGGAAACGGTGTTGAGTTGTTGGAGCAGGTTCACTGACAAAGGAATCGCCTCCTGTCGCTTGGGGAGTCCGCCGGAACGAAACCGATCCGGCGGACTCTGTGATCATGGCGTGTACTTTAAAGTCGGCTGAGCAATTTAGAGTTAGCTGAGCAGCTTCAGGATTGCGGCTGGTTGCTGCTGCGCCTGACCCAGCATGGCCAGACCGACCTGGGAAAGCACCTGTTGCTGCGTGAACTGCGTATAGGCGCTTGCCATGTTGGTGTTGGTGATGGCAGATTCAGCATTTTGCAGGTTTTGCGCGGAGTTTTGCAGGTTGGAGACCGTATAGTTCAACTGATCCTGAACCGCGCCGACGTTCGCTTGGTAAGCAGACAGGCTGGTGATTGCCTGTTGGATGACGGAGATGGCTGCCTGCGCGGACGCCTGGGAACTGATCGAGATATTTGAAGTGCTTACCCCGAGCGCTGACGCGCTGATGGTTGCAATGGTTAGCGTCAGCGTCTGGTTTTGCTGAGCGCCTACCTGGAAAGTGATGCCTGTAGTTGCGACCGCTCCGCCGTTTAGAACCTTGATGCCGTTGAACTGCGTCTGCCCACCGATAT
Source organism: Bacillota bacterium (assembly GCA_021793015.1). Classification (GTDB taxonomy): domain Bacteria; phylum Bacillota; class Bacilli; order Alicyclobacillales; family SLC66; genus JAKADD01. The sequence goes on along the minus strand of JAJYTO010000133.1, from coordinate 4,214 downwards.
TGCTAATTTGTGTGGTGAGTGCAGTCATCTCCTGCTGGAGATTGCTGAGGTCGGTCGAGCTTTGCGTGCCGTTTGACGCTTCAACAGCCAGCGTGTTCATGGTTTGCAAAATGTTTTCCACCTGGTTCATGGCGCCCGAAGCGGTCTGAATCAGGCTGATGCCATTCTGCGCGTTTTGCGTTGCCTGGTTGAGACCGTTGACCTGGGAAGTCATCTGCTGCGATATGGCGTATCCCGCCGGGTCCGCGGCTGCGCTGTTGATTCTGTTGCCGGACGACAACTGCGCATACGAGGTGTTGATCTGATTCTGAACATAGTTCAGGTTGGCAAGAATGCCGGACGCCGCTGCGTTATTGTTAATACTAAATGCCGTTGACATATGATTAAACACCCTTTCTAGCTGTTTTTTGCAAACCTATAACAATGACCGCGCCATTGTTATCAACCGCTATGGCAAGAAGTTGACGAGAGCAGGCAAAAGGATTTGGGCGCCCATTTTGAGCGCGGCGGTATACACCGTCTGATCCGTATTGAACTGCGTGATCACCTTCGCCATATTCGCGTTTTCGATCACCCCCTTCTGGTTGGTCATGTTTGTGTTGTACTGGGTCATCTGGTTCTGCAGAGCGGTCAGTCGATTGATTCGGGTTCCCAAGTCAGCGTTGGCGTTCACAACGTTGTTCAGGTTGGCGCTCAAATCCGCCAGATCCGTCTGCAGTCCGGACGTGTTGCCGGTCTGCAGGTCAGTGACGATATTGCTCAGCGTTTGCTGCAGGTTGCTGGATGCCCCCGAAGGTGTCGTCAAGAACAGCGACGAGGCAGTGACATTGACTTGGATCGTACTGTTGTTGGCAACCTGATAGTTCAGAGAACCGGACGCTCCGGACAGAGCGGTTGTCGGCGCGGTGCTCGTTTGTGAACCGCCAAACAGGTATCGGTTTCCTTGTTGGGAATCCAGGGTTTGGTTAATGCCGGCTGTCAACTGCTGTACCGATTTTGCCAGCGCCTGCTGGATCGCAGGCGTGTTGGAGGTGCCGCTTATGCCTTCGACCACTTGGGTGCGGATGGTCTGCAACCCTGTGATGATGTTTTGCAGCGCGCCGGACGTGTTGTTCATCCAGGTCAACCCTGCTGAGATGGTGCTCTGATATCCTTGCGTCTGAGCCAGAATCGCCCGGATTCCCATGTCCTGCGAAACGGCCAGCGGATTGTCCGAAGGGCTGTTCAACTGCTTGCCGGTGGACAACTCCTGCTCCAGTTGCGACATGCGTTGGTTATCGTTCGTGATGTTGTTGAGAAATTGCTGGGTCATCATCGTCTGTGTAATTCTCATCATTCACACCACCATGTCGGGTTTGCGTCGGGGCCGCTTTATACATTGCTGATCAAGGTCTGCAGCATCTGATCGAAGATACTGATGAACTTGGCCGCCGCATTGTACGAGTTTTGATATGCGACCATATTGGCGGCCTGCTGATTCTGGTCGACGCCCGAAATCGACTGCCGCAATTGACTGCTTTGCTGCGAGAGCGCCTGGGCGGTGGTTTGGCTGGAATTCACCGCCGCCGTCTCGACGCCGATGTTTGAGACCATCTGGCCGATCGCCTGGTCGAATGTTCCGGAGTATGTCGAACTGACTGGCGTGTTTGTCGCCAGGGAGTTGTAGCTATAGGTGAAAGTATTATAGGGACCATTGGAAACGTTTTGTAGTTTAGTCATGGCCAGAGCGTTAGTGTTGTTGCCTGGCTGGCTGGACTGTGATGATGCCGCAACTTGATCAGGGGTCATCCCACTGTTGAAAGATAGAGTAGTTGGGTTAAATAAATCAGTAGTACTCTGGGTTGAACTGTTAAGACCGTAGCCCTGTTTTTGCTGATAATTGACAGCGGACACAAACTGGGTCAATACCGCGTTTAGATTGCCCAGCACATTGCTTGTATCATCATAACTCTGCAAATTACCAGCGATGGAACCCGATGTTATATAGGACAGGTAAGGTTGCAGGCTGGAAACCGACGATACTATTGGTTGCATTGTGGTGGGCGAAAAAGTCATGCCGCTTATAGGTGGATACTTCGTGGCCGTTGATCCAGTTACCAGAGGGATGGGCGAACCAGTCGGCGGTTGGATGGAAACGTTCACTGCGCCGTTCATGCTTGGGTCCTGCGAATAGCTGATCCCGGCCAGTCCGGCCATCTGATTCAGAAGGACTCCGCGTTGGTCGAGCAACTGGTTGGGGTTTTCTCCGGCTGCCAACACCCCTGCGATCTGCTTGTTAAGCGTCGCCACCTGACTGGCATACTGGTTGAGCTCGCCAAGTTGGCCAATGATGGTCGTTCCGAGATTTGTCTGAGTTTGCTGCAACTGAGTGGTCACGGTCTGAAAGGTTTGACCGAGTGTCTGTGCGCTGCTCAGCACGGACTGGCGAGCCGCCGTATTGGATGGATCGGTGGACAGAGTCTGCCAGGACTGAAAAAATTGGTCGAGAGCGTTCTGCAGGCTCTGTGAACTTGGCTCGTTAAGGATGGCCTCAATGCTGCTGAGGTTTTGGCTGTGCGTCTTGTACATGTTGTAAACGCCTTGGTTGGCGCGGTCTTGCTGGTTGACAAACGCGCTGGTCTGACGGTTGACCGCCGCCACCTGGACGCCTTGGCCCAGTTGTCCGCTTATAATCGGCGCATTGTTTGACGGCACCGGCGGATAAGGGGGCGCTTCCGCAAAAGCGGCGCTTTCCTGGACGTAGCCCGGTGTATTGGCGTTCGCCATGTTGTTCGCCACCACAGCCTGAGCCTGCTGCATGGCGTCAAGGGCGGTTACCCCTATGTTCAATACGGAAAATGTGGATATGCTCATCACTGCGGCCCCTTCCAGCGGTCTGAAGCTGACAGCCTGCGCCGGGATCGTTCGCCCGCTCTAGCCGACTTGATCGAAAGCGCGTATCCGGCTGAGTTCCTGCAAGAACGAGTCCGTGACCTGCAACGCCTGTGCAACCAGCGTCTGTTGTTTCACGACAGTGTCCTGAAGTCGTCGCAAGCGACCACGGTCGACATCCTGAATCGGGAGTGACCCAAGCTGACGCATGAGTTGACACTGTCTGACCACGAGCGGTTCAAGGTCGCCGGGACGATGATCGGTCAGTGCGGAAAGCACATCCTCGGTCACGGTCTCGATTTCCGTCAGCAGTTTGCTCGCATTCGCTGTACTCATATCGCTGCGTCCTTTCCGGAAACGTACTGTCAGAATCGATCACCCTGCATCATGTCAGGACTTCTTTCCATGCGAGTCCTTGCTCGCCAAACTCCGGAACCCTGCTTTCTGTTTCAGGGCTGTCTGAACAATCCGTTCCCGATCAGGCTGCGCGCCAATTTTCCAGTGTCTACTGTAAATGTGCCATTCGCGATCTGCGTGCGAATATGTTCGAGTTGCTGTGATTTACTAGCCGTTTCTGATTGACCGATGCGGTGCGCTGTCTTGCCTGCGCCGCGGCCATTCTGCGCTCTGACGATGGGATTTACGTTGTTTGGCGGTTCGATGGGCGATGAACTCATGCTCTTTTACCCCCTCACTTATATAAACGGTCAATAATCGCTATTTTTTGCGCGCTTTTTGGCTGTCCGACAAATTTTCGCGAATGCTCTGCAAAGCGCGATGATAGGCTCTGGTGATCGTTGACACGGACACGTCCATGGCATAGGCGATTTCCGTAAATGAATAGCCGTATTCGACAGCCAGCGAGAGGATTGTCTGTTCGCGGGGCGCCAACCGGTTGACTCCGGCGACAACGTCAAGCCACAACTCCAAATCTGGATGCTCCTCGCCGGCGCTGATGTCGATCGCGTGGTCGAGGCTCACCGTATAGGGAGTTTCATAAGCCTTCAGTTTGGCCTGATAGGCGCGGGTCGTTTTCACCGGGGCGGATTCGCGAAGGACATCGCGCATGGCGAATTTGACCTGTTGCCGAAAGGAGATCTCGCTGAGGGACGGATCGATGCCTTCGGGAACCCGGAGGCAATGGCGCCACCAGCGAATCGCGGCGGCGGAAGCGAGATCGTCGGCGTCGATGGAGGAGCTTTTGCGCAAGCGCACGAGGCGGTTGGCGAGTCTGCGTATGTACGCCTGCTGTTCAGGCGTTAGGTTCGTGTAGTTCTCCGTGTAGTCCATGGTGTCACCTCCCTGTGCCGGAAATAAGGATGGTCCGTGCCGGTCGGAGACAT
>JAJYTO010000132.1 GCA_021793015.1 Bacillota bacterium | reverse complement strand
ATAGTCCGATCCCAGTAAAGTTCCATCCATGTCAATGGCAATCAATTTGCAACTGTGCACGCACTGGAGCCTCCTCTTTGTCTGCGCTGTCCGCAGCAACATGCCGTGATACATAGAATCGACTCGTCCTTGGGGACATGTGATAAACCGAAATTTGGCAGGCGCGGTGCGGTACATATAGTGTTTGATTAAAGCCTCAAACACTATATGTGGGATCATAACGCCTGCTGCGCGGACTTTATCACATGTCCTCTTGGATCGCTTGGCGCGCCCGGCCGCCTGCCCATTTGCGTGAAACCCGTTCCCGGCAGTAAGATGAATACTGGCTTGCTTCAGTACGCAAATAAATGGCTGCATAACAACACGGGACGGTGACGGTGTGGCTGATCTCAGGGTGTCGCTGCAGGTGCAAAGAAAACGATTTACGGTGGCGCTTGACACGACCATTGGGGACGGAACCGTGTATTGTCTGTTTGGCCCTTCCGCAGCCGGCAAATCCAGCATCCTGTCCGCGCTCGCGGGATTCGAACGGAGCGCCTCGGGAATCATCCGCCTCGGAGAGCGCGTCTACCTCGATTCTACATCCAGGATCCCTGTGTTCGCGCCTCCCTGGACCCGACCCTTTGGCTATGTGGAGCAAGACGCGCAACTGTTTCCGCACCTCACCGTGCGCGGCAACATCACCTACGGAGCCACCGCCAACCGACATGTCCGCGACGCCGTTCATCCCGCCGGACCAGGACCATACGAACTCGCGGAAGCCTTCGGATTGACGCAGTATCTGGATGCCAGACCGCACACCCTGTCAGGAGGTCTCAAGCAACGGGTCGCGCTGGCGCGAGCGCTGGCTCTGCGTCCCTCCGTTCTCTTGCTCGATGAAGCCCTGTCCGCGCTTGACTGGAGCGCGCGGCGGCGTCTGCATGATACACTGATCGAGTTGCAGAGCCACCTGCGCTTTACCATGGTCCTCGTCACGCACCAATTGAACGAGGCACAGTATCTCAGCGACCGTATGGGCATTCTGGATCTGGGACGCGTGTTGCAGGAAGATTCGCCAGAGCGTCTGATGGATCGGCCCCGTTCTGTGCGCGCAGCCTCCCTGCTTGGCTACACCGCATTCATCAAGACAGGAAAGGACGCGGTCGCCGCCATTCATCCCGATCGGGCTTTGCTCGGCCGCTTTCCCGATCGCGGCGCCGTATTTGCGGCGGTGGCCACAGGTCACGTGTGGAACGAAGGCAGAAGACGCCTGCGGGCGGTTCTGCCCTCCCAGGAAGTGATCGAAATCTCGCTGACTCCGGTTGACGCCTACCGCGCTGGCGAGTCCGTCTGGATCACGGCCGTCGATCCTCCCATTTTCCCCGCTCCTGAAGATCATCTATAACCAGAGGCTTCCGACTGGAGTTGGTTTGCCCGCGATGTCGCCGACAATAAAATACTCGTCGGCTGACAAATGACGCATGCCTTCATGATCGCTTTCAAATAACCACGCGTTCATCTCCGATTGAGTGCGGTGAGCGCGAAACGCGCGCAGCTTGGCGGGCAGGTGCGGCCGCACATCGACGTGAACCAACTCCTCCGCACGCAGGCCATAGTCCTCCGGGCGCTTGGCCATCGCAGGCCAGCCGACAAAGAACAGGTCCGCCGACGGCTGTTGCGATCGGTAGGCGCGAAACGCCTCTCGGGCGGCCGCGCCTATGGTGCAGTGATCCGGATGTCCGCCCAGACGCTCGTGAAATGTGACCACAACCGACGGCCGGACATCCTTCATGTGCGTTTCCAGCGCTGAAACCAGCCTGTCAAACGGTTGAATTTCAAGGGTCTTGTCACGCAGATGAAGCAGTCGCAGGTCGGATACGGACAGCATCGAACAGGCGGCGGCCAGTTCCTGCCGCCGCAAAGTTCCAATCGTCTCTCTTGTAGCCGCTGGAGGCACGCCCATTCGTCGCCCCATTTCTCCGAGTGTGGCGCAAACCAGAATCACGTTGTGCCCTTCGGCCGCATACTTGGCCAGCGTACCCCCGCAGATAAACGTCTCGTCGTCAGGGTGCGCAAACACGGCAAGCAATGTTCCCATCGGTCCCCGCCTCCTTCAATCAACTGCGGTCATTGACCCCGCGCAGACATCCGCCCATCAAAGAGCCCGTTCAAAAAGGGTTGAGGTAAGATGCAAGCAGGGGTTTGGTGAAGTCTGGACATGCGCGCGGAGTGTACGAAGCAGGACCATGAGCACGCATGTCCAGCGCGAGCCGAAGTCCTGCGCCGCAGAGTTCTTGGGAACATGTGATAAAGTCCTCTGCGCAGGCGACCTGATTCCAGATATAGCGTTTGAGGCTTCAGTCAAACGCTATATCTACTGCCACTCGCCTGCCGAAATTTGGTTTATCACATGTTCCCTAGACCCTTTTTGAACAACCTCTCAAAGGGGAAACGGCGCGCGACTGATCTCAATGGTGCGGGTGATCCGCTCATGCTCGTCGTATGCGGTCGCAATGACCAGACCGTCGGACACATCCATGTGCGTCAATTCATCCATCTGGATCAGGCCCGTTCGGCCGTCGAGCTCCAGAAAGACACGATAGGGTCCGTTCCCTCTTACATGCGCCGCATCCAGCACAGCGCCGCCCCCGCGCCAGTAAGCGCCCGGATTCACCTCCAGGTGAATGAAGACGCGCTGCCCGCGCCACTCTTGCAGAGACTCTGCCAAACGCTTCGCATCAATATGTACCACGGAAGCATCTCCTCACATTGACGATCCGACCGGCAGGGACCATCGATTTCCCCAAATCGCACGCCCGCCGATCCTGGCAAGCGTCCGTGGCCAAGCGCTCACTGTCAACTGTATTGAGCGACGATTCTGTTGCGTTTGTTGACATGCTTATCCGCAGACATCGCGGCTATCGCTCCGTCCGCCGCGGCGACCACCGCCTGTTTCACGGGAGTGCGGCGCGCATCCCCGCCCGCGAACACACCCTCGACACTCGTTCGCAGATACTCGTCCACAACCACGTACCCTTCTTCATCGCGTTTGACAGTGTCACCAAGAAAATCCGTGCCGGGCCGATTGCCAGCCAGATACACAAACACCCCATCCACATCGACTCGCTGTTCCTTGCCGCTTGGTCCTACGGCGATCCCAACAAATCTGTCCTCGCCGATCACTTCGCGCAAGGGTTGCGCCGGAGACACGGTGACATTGGCGAGCCCCTCCAGTTGCTCAACGGGAACGTCGCGTCCCCAGCTCTTGCCGGGCAGATACACATGGACCCGGCTTGCGAACCGCGCCAACTGAATCGTGTCTTCGGCAGCCTCAGCGTTGTCGCCCACCACGGCCACCGTCTTGTCAGTAAAAAAGGCAGCGTCACAGGTCGCGCAGTAACTGACGCCGCGCCCTTCAAAGCGCTCCTCCCCTTTCACCTTGGCCGCCCGTCCACGCGATCCCACCGCGACAAACAGCGATCGGCCGCGCGCCTCCCCTTCGGGCAGCTTGACGACCTTGACGTCGGAATCCACATCGACAGAGACGATGTTGGAGCGCACAAACGTGGCGCCGAACTGCTTGGCCTGCCTGCGCATCAAAGTGAGCAACTCCAGGCCCGTCACCTCGCCCAGCACCCCGGGGTAGTTGGCGATCTTGTGCGTCAGGGCCAAGGCGCCGGCCGTGGGCGCCTTGTCGATCACCAGAGTCCTCAGGCGGCCGCGCGCCGCATACACCGCAGCGGATGAACCGGCGGGGCCGCCGCCGATGATGACGAGATCGTACGTCTGCGCCAGCACCTCTTGTGTCAGCGGCGCAAATACGCTCTCCGCCGCATCCTCCTCGGCAAGCGCCTGTGCTGTCACGGTGTCGGCATCCTTCTCGCCCCCCTGTCTCTCAGGCGTCCATCCAAGTTCCTGAAGCTTCTTTTTCATGGCGTTGGGACGGTAGCCAATGATCGGATGGTCGTCCACAAAGGTCACCGGCACCGAATAGATCCCCTTCCCATGCAAGTCGTTGAAAAATGATTCGTTTTCCGTGACATTGCGCTCTTCGTACGACAATCCCCAGGCCGTCAGATCCGCCTTGATCTTTTTGCAATACTCACAGCCTGTGCTCGAATACAAGACAACGTTCACGTCTGAATCCCTCCCTATGTATCACCGGGTCATGACGCCGCTCGCCTGTTCGTGTGCGTGATACGAACTGCGCACCAGCGGCCCTGACTCCACGTGATCAAATCCCCGCTGCAACCCTTCCTGTTTCAACTCGGCAAACTGCTCCGGCGTGTAATACCTCTCAACCGCCAGATGGCGCCTGGTCGGTTGGAGATACTGTCCAATCGTCATGACGGACACTTGCGCCTCCCGCAGGTCGTCCATGGTGGAAAGAATCTCTTCCCATGTTTCACCAACGCCCAGCATAATGCTCGACTTGGTGGGAATCGTCGGCTGCATTTCGCGCGCTCTGCGCAAAAGTTCCAACGTCCGCTCATACTTCGCCTTCGAGCGGACCCTGTCAGACAGGCGGCGTACCGTTTCGATATTGTGATTGAGGATGTCGGGGCGCGCATCCATCACGGTTTGCAGTGCTTCGCGCTGCCCCATAAAATCAGGAATCAGCACCTCCACCGCGCATTCAGGACGGGCTTTGCGCACCTCATGAACGCAGGCGGCAAATACGGAGGCGCCGCCATCTTCCAAGTCATCGCGGGCGACCGATGTGATCACCACGTGGCGCAACCCCATTTGCGCCACGGCGTCTGCCACCCGTCGCGGCTCCTCCCAATCCAGTTCTGTAGGCTTTCCTGCTGTCACCGCGCAGAATCGACAGGCGCGCGTGCACACATTGCCAAGAATCATGAACGTCGCCGTACGATGAAACCAACACTCGTAAATGTTGGGACAACGGGCTTCTTCACAGACCGTGTGCAGGTGACCTTGGCGCATGATCGTCTTTAACTCCGTAAAGTCATCGCCGGTGCGCAGATGCACCTTCAGCCAATCAGGCCTGCGAAGAGGCCCTTTGACCGCGCCGGCAGTACGCGAAGCATCCACAGCATCGCTTCGAGCGGTCTTCATGTGCATTCCTTCTCTCTGTTGCTCTATAGAGGTTGTCCGAAAAGGGTCGAGAACTCCGCACTGCAGGGGCTCGGCTTGCGCCGGACAGGCGTGCTCATGTACCGTACATGTACACTGCGCGCGCCTGCCCGGGCTTCACCAATCCCCTGCAAGCGTCTTACCTCGACCCTTTTCGGACACGCATCTTATGAACCAAATGAAAAAAGGTGTCCGTCGCGTCACCACGACGAACACATCGTCACAACTGGAGCGAGCACCCGACTAGTACAGACTGGTCTGTTCGTCCATGCGCTCCAGCCGGAGTTTGACGGTCCGCAAAAACTGTCCGGCAACCCATCCGTCCAGCACGCGATGATCCAAGCTCATACACAAGTTTACCATTGATCGAATGGAAATACTATCATCGCCGCGCACCACGGGCCGCCGGACGATCGATTCTACCGAGAGGATCGCCGCCTGCGGCGCGTTGATGATGGGTTGCGACAGAATGGATCCAAAAGCGCCCGTGTTATTGACTGTAAACGTTCCTCCCTGCATGTCATCCACAGTGAGTTTGCCGCTTCTGGCCCGGTGCGCCAGATCAGAGACGGCCATCGCCAACCCCGAGACGCTGAGTCGATCCGCGTGTTTGATCACAGGGACCACCAGGGCGTTTTCCGTGGCCACGGCGATGGAGATGTGAAGATCCCGCTTCACAATGATCTTGTCCTCCGCCCAGGACGAATTGACCACGGGAAACTCTTTGAGCGACTCAACAGCTGCCTTGATAAAAAAAGGCAGGTAGGTCAGATCGATTCCTTCCCGCTGCTTGAAGGCGCGCTTCTCGCGTTCGCGCAGGCGCACCAACGGCGTCACATCCACTTCAACCATCATCCAGGCGTGCGGCGCCTGCTGTTTGCTCTGCACCATGCGCTGAGCAATCGTGCGGCGAACCGCTGTGACAGGCACCCAATCCTCGGATGCGGGCGCCTCTCCTGGCGCAACGGACTCCGATGCACCCCCGCCGACAGACGCTGCGGACAATCCTGCAGTCGGCGCCGCAGATGCACCGTCAGCCGCCGGCGCCGCATGCGGATCTTGTCCATCATCCAGCGCTTGCGCCGCATGGGCGACGACACCGTCTGCGCCGGGAATGTACGCCAATACATCCTTGCGCGTCACGCGTCCTCCGATGCCCGATCCTTTGATGCGGGCGATGTCGATGCCGCGTTCCTGGGCCATCCGCATCACAACTGGCGAATACCGGGCGCTCTGCGCGCCGGACGCGGGCGCCGGGGTTTCCGTGCTGTCCGGCGCAGACCTCGCGGCAACGTTCGCCGACGCGGATGCAGGCTGGCGAACGGCGGTTGCGAATTGCGGATCGCGGCCTGTGACATCCGGCCCGGAACGTGCGGAGACGTCCGTCTTTCCGTCTGGCGGAGACCCCTCCGGATGCGCGCGCGGCGCAGACACCGCAACGGGGTCTGCGCCGGCTTCGGCGATGACGGCAAGCGGCGCGCCTACCTTGACAGTCTCGTTTTCACCCACCAAAATCGCCGTCAGCACCCCGTCAAAATCGGATGGAACCTCCGCAGTAACCTTGTCGGTCGTGACTTCCGCGATCGGTTCATATTTGTAGACTGAGTCTCCCACCTGCTTGAGCCACTTGCCAAGCGTTCCTTCTGTCACACTCTCGCCAAGTTTCGGCATCCTAACTTCTGCCATGCAGCAAAACTCCTTCCCCACACGCGGGTCGCCGTCTCAAAAAGGGCCTAAAAATGTGCGCCCGAAAAGGGTCGAGGCAAGACGCTTTTTATACGGCAACTTGCCTGCCGCTTCCGGGAAGCTGCCATGGCTGGCGGTAGCCGTCAGGCCATGTTGGTTTCGGACAACCTCTAAAATGCCGCCAGTCGCCGCATGGCTGTCGCGATTTTATCAGGATCCAGCATATAAAAGCGCTCCATCGGCGGACAAAACGGCATGGCCGGAATGTCCGGGCCGCACAGTCGGGCAATCGGCGCGTCCAGGTCAAACAGTGCCTCTTCCGCGATGATGGCGGAGACCTCGGCGCCTACGCCCCCCGTTTTGTTATCTTCGTGCACGATCAGCACCTTCCCTGTTTTGCGGGCCGCAGCCACGATGGCGTCGCGATCAAGCGGCGCCACGGTGCGCAAATCGAGGAGTTCCGTCGACACCCCTTCGCTCTCCAGTTCCTGTGCCGCTTCCAAGGCATGGTGAACCATCAGCCCATACGTGATGACGGTAATATCCGCGCCCTGTCGGCGCACGGCGGCCTCGCCGATCGGCACCGTGTACTCTCCGTCTGGCACATCGTCCTTGATCAGCCGATACATGCCCTTATGCTCAAAGAAAAGCACAGGATCGGGATCGCGAATCGCACTGATCAGGAGACCCTTGGCGTCCGCCGCAGTCGCGGGCATGACGATTTTTAGCCCTGGCACATGATAGAACAGCGCTTCCAGACTTTGCGAGTGATACAGTGCGCCATGCACGCCCCCGCCGTACGGCGCCCTGATCACCAGCGGACAGTGCCAGTCGTTGTTGGAGCGATATCGCATCTTGGAAGCTTCACTGATGATCTGGTTCACTGCGGGCATGATAAAATCGGCGAACTGAATCTCTGCAATCGGCTTCATGCCGTAGGCGGCGGCGCCGATGGCGACGCCCGCGATGGCCGATTCAGCGAGCGGCGTATCCATGATGCGCGCTTCTCCGAACTCTTCCATCAGTCCCTGGGTCACGCGAAATACGCCCCCGCGCACGCCGACGTCTTCCCCCAGCACAAAGACGCTGTCGTCGCGGCGCATTTCTTCCTGTATCGCATCGTGGATCGCATCAATATAGAGTTTGACAGTCATGGCGGACCCCCCTTAGTCTGCGTAGACGTATTTGAGCGCTTCCTCGGGCGGTGCGTACGGAGCTTTTTCCGCGTACGCGGTGGCCGCGTCGACCAGTTGGGCAATCTCCTTGCGCAGATCGCCGTCGCGTTCTGTGTTGAGCACCCCCACCGAGTGTAAATACTGCCCAAACGTGATGATCGCGTCGCGGCTCTTCGCCTCTTCAACCTCTTCGCGCGCCCTGTATACGCGGTCATCATCGTCGCTGGAGTGCGGATTCAGCCGATACGTCAGCGCCTCGACAAGCGTCGGCCCCTCGCCGCGCAGAGCTCTCTCCACGGCGTCTTTCATGGCCGCATACACGCCGAGAACGTCATTGCCGTCCACCGTCACGCCGGGAAATCCATATCCGGCCGCGCGATCCGCGACCCGCTCGCAGCCGATCTGCTTGCGGACGGGCACAGAGATCGCGTATCCGTTATTTTCGCAGAAAAACACCACAGGCAGGCGATGCACGCCGGCGAAATTGCACGCTTCATGGAAATCTCCCTGGTTGCTCGAGCCTTCTCCAAACGAAGTGTAGGCAACCAGCCGCTCACCGCGCAGGCGCGCCGCCAACGCAACGCCCACCGCGTGCGGAATTTGCGTAGAAACAGGACTTGAACCCGTGACAATGCGATGCTCCCGGGATCCGAAGTGGCCAGGCATTTGCCGACCGCCGCTGTTGGGATCTTCCCATTTGGCAAATCCGCTCAACATCACATCGGTCGCGGTCTGTCCAAACACAAGCGCGACCCCCAGGTCCCGATAATAGGGCAACACGTAATCCCGGCCGGCTTCAAGCGCAAACGCGGCGCCCACCTGCGCGCCTTCCTGCCCTTTGCAGGAAACCACAAAGGGAATCTTCCCGGCGCGATTTAGCAGCCATAAGCGTTCATCAAGAGCGCGGGCCATCAGCATATACCGATACATGTTGCGGACATCGTCGTCAGAAAGTCCGAGTTCACTGTGTCGACTCACGACTGTTTCCCCCTTACCCGTGTATCGCCAGTCCATCGGCCGCAAGGGCCGCTTCGCCCAGCGCTTCCGACAGCGTGGGGTGCGGATGGATGGTGCGTCCGATTTCAAACGGAGCAGCGTCGAGGACATGCGCCAACGCCGCCTCCGCGATGAGGTCCGTGACGTGCGGGCCAATCATATGCACACCGAGCAGATCATTGGTCTCACTGTCCGCGACCACTTTCACAAACCCGTCCGCTTCGCCGTACACAAGCGCCTTGCCGATCGCGCGAAATTGAAACTTCGCAGTTTTGACAGCATGGCCGCGCTCGCGCGCCTGCGCCTCCGTAATCCCCACACTCGCCACCTCCGGCCGGCCATATGTACAGCGCGCGATCTGCTCATAATGCAGGGGATCAGAACTCGCGCCAGCGATCGTCTCCATGGCCAAAATGCCCTCGTGGGCGGCCACATGCGCGAGTTGCATGCCGCCGACGACATCGCCGATGGCGTAAATCGTCTTCTCTTTGGTCCGCAGATGCGAGTCCACGACAATGGCGCCGTGCGCCAGTTCAACTCGCGTCGCCTCCAGCCCGATATCGTCGATGTTAGGTTGACGGCCGACCGCGACCAGAATCAGATCTGCGGCCAATGTCTGTGCGGCGCCGCGCACCATAGCCTCAATCATGGCCTGGCCATCGGCGACCCGGTACGTCTGCGCGTCGACCGCGGCGTCGACCAGCACTTTCACCCGCCGCTTTTTCAGCAACCTCGCCATCTCGTTCGCGATCTCCTCATCTTCCTGAAAGAGGATGCGCGGCAACGCTTCCACCACTGTAACTTCCACGCCAAAATCGGCAAACATGGACGCCCATTCGACGCCGATCACGCCGCCGCCGATGATCAATATCGATTTTGGCAGAGTCCGCAACTCAAGCGCCTCATCGGAGGAGATCACGCGCCCAGCGTCAAAGGGAAGCCCCGACAGCGGACGCGGACGGGAGCCTGTGGCGATCACGGTGAAACGCGGCGTGATAATCTCCGACTCCCCATCCTTGCGTTCGACCCTGACGGCGCCCGCCGTCGGTGAAAAGATGGAGGGACCCATAATCCGCCCATGGCCGTCGATGATTGTGATCTGGTGCTTCCCCATCAGATATTGAACACCCTTGTGCAGTTGCTCTACAATCTTGCCCTTGCGCTCCATGGCCCGGCCTAGATCAAACGCAAGCCCCTCTGTCATCACGCCAAACGCCGATCCTTCTTTTGCGGTCGCATACACCTCCGCAGAGCGCAAGAGGGCCTTGGAGGGGATGCATCCCCGATGCAGACACGTGCCGCCCAGCTTCTCCCGTTCCACCACCGCCACTCGCAAACCAAGCTGCGCCCCGCGAATCGCTGCCACGTATCCTCCTGTTCCACCGCCCAGGATCACGACGTCAAACGCCTCGGCCAAACTCCTCATCCTCTTTTCGTAGTCTCCATCGCCACGCGCTCTCTCGATCACCGCATGTGCGCTCAGTCACCGTGCGAGCTCGCGATCACCCCGTGCGCCTCTCCCAACCATCGCACGAGTCACCCCTTGATGTGACGCGCTTCATTCACCTCGTGTGCAGCTCGGAAGCTATCGACCGCCGTACGAGCTCTCCGCTCACGGTCGGAAACCGGAAAGCGCGCGGCGCTGCCGCCAAGTCCAGCGCAATGGCCTCGATCCTGTACAGGAGCAGCGCCTAGTCGCGATGAAGCAACGACCGCGACGTCGGCAAAAA
>JAJYTO010000131.1 GCA_021793015.1 Bacillota bacterium | reverse complement strand
AACAGGGTCGAAAAATTGATCTTGCCCACGGGACACACCATTGATGTTGAAGTCGACCGGGTGCCCTACTGGCGCGGTTCAAGTGTGGTCGGCGTGATTGTGTTCGTGCGGGATATCACCGAACGGCTCAGAATCGAGACCGCTCTGCGGGCCAGTGAAGAGCGGTACCGGACCATTTTGGCGGAAATCAAGGACGGCTATTTTGAAGTGGATCTCGAGGGCAACTTGACGTTCTTCAATCGAACTACCGTCGACATTCTTGGCTATCCCGAAGAAGAACTGTTTGGCATGAATAATCGCCAGTATACCGATCCCGAAACTGCTCGTGCCGTTTATCGGGTCTTCAATCAGGTGTACCGTACAGGCATTCCCCTTTCGACGGAGTACCAAGTCATCCGGAAGGATGAGACGCCTCGATATGTGGACGTATCAATTTCACTGATGCAGGACGAACAAAACCGTCCGACAGGGTTTCGCGGCATTGTCCGCGATATTACGGAGCGCAAGGAAAGTGAAGTGCGACTCCACTTTCTTGCCCATCATGACGTCTTGACGAGCCTTCCGAACCGCTCGCTGGTGATGGACCGGTTGACAGGAGCGCTGGCGTCGGCTCAACAGCAGCAGCTCAGGTTGGCCGTTTTGTTCCTTGATTTGGATCGGTTCAAAAACGTGAATGACACCTTGGGCCATGTGGTGGGCGATCAGTTGTTGCGGGGCGTGGCCCAACGTCTTCAAGCCGCCCTCAGGGATAAAGACATGGTGGCCCGAATGGGAGGGGATGAATTTCTTATCCTGCTGTCTTCGGTTTCGCGCAGAGAGGAGGTGTCCGAGGTTGCCCGAAGAATTTTGCATCAACTGCAGGCCCCGTGGGTGTTGGAAGGCGAAGAATTCCGGTGTCCCGGCAGCATCGGGATCGCCCTTTTCCCTGACCACGGTGAAGATGCGGGCACTCTGCTAAAGCATGCGGATATTGCCATGTACCAGGCAAAAGATGCGGGGGGGAACACCCATGTTCTCTACCAGTCAGGGATGAATCTGCAAACCAATGAATACGTTCTCTTGGACTCGCAATTGCATCAGGCGTTGGAACGACACGAGTTTGTCCTCCATTATCAACCGCAACTCGATGCCCGGACTGGACGGATCCGTGGTCTGGAGGCTCTGGTGCGTTGGAATCGCCCCGAATGGGGCCTTGTGCCGCCCCGCGACTTTATCGGGTTTGCCGAAGATAGTGGACTGATCATCCCCATCGGCGAACATGTGTTGTGCGAGGCGTGCCGCCAAGTGAAGACTTGGCAAGACTCCGGCCATTTGATGACGAAAGTTGCGGTAAATCTGTCCGCACGGCAGTTTCAGCAACCCAACATCGTGGATCTGATCGCACGGGTTTTGCGTGATACCGATCTCCCTGCGGACCGGCTCGAAATTGAAATCACCGAAACCGTTGCCATGCAGAAGGTTCCATATACTATGCATGTTCTTCTGGCATTGCGCGCCCTTGGTCTCTCGGTGGTCCTGGATGATTTCGGGACCGGCTTTTCCTCCTTAAGTTACCTCAAGGATTTCCCGATCACCGCTCTCAAGATCGATCAATCGTTTGTGCGCGACATGCTGCATGACCCCAAAGATTGCGCGATCATCAAAACTGTGATCGAATTGGCTGAGAACTTCGGTCTCCAGACGATCGCCGAGGGCGTGGAATCACAAGAACAGGTGACGCGGCTGTGCGAACTGGGCTGTTGCATCATGCAGGGAAACTATTTTTCCCATCCCTTGTCTCCGGAAGGATGGATCGAACAATTTGGCGCATCAAATTGAGAACGTCAGCGGGCAACGGCACCGAACCATATCGGCCGGAAAACGAGGAACTGTATATCAAAGAGTGTTGAGCGATTTGAGCCGCGAAAGCATTAAGCCCATGAAATAAAGGGGAGGGTTTGAAGTGGTAGAATTAAGCTCCGCTGAACTCGATCAAATATCTGGCGTAAACTGGTGGGAAGTGAGTGCGGGGATCGTGGTTGGGGCGGTTACAATTGGAGTAGATCTGGCGCTTCCTGAGGCCTCTCCTTGGATTACAAAGGTTGGGGTGGCAGCAACTGCCTTTCTCATTGTGCATGGCGCTCTTAGCTAACCCTAAAGAGGAACATCAATCCGCGTTGTGAGATTGAATGGCTTGTCCTTGGCCTTGGTTTTTGAGCTAGGGGTTGAACATGCACTCTGAATTCGACCCCTAGAATTTTAATCGTCATATGAGGTGATATCAAAATGTTTATATTTACTTGTATTGTTATCCTCAGCATTTATACGGCATCGGCAACAGTCAAATTTAAGAATGTTCCAAAGTATAAATACTCATATTTCATACCGTTTTATATAATGATGTGGCTTGATCTCGCATTTATAATTGTAGCGGCCTTTAATCTTCCAATAGATTCGTCCAATCTCGGATTAGTGATCGCGATTGTCGTTGTTGTCATAAATATTTCCATTCTCTCCTACGCAATATATAAGCACAAGACTACAGCCCCGCCCAAATGATATACATGGAAAGTAGCCTTTACGCAACAAACGATGGCGTTGGACAAACAACCTTCGATGCGGTTCTTACCCATCGAACGATACAGTGCAAATCCGTTTCCTACAATGACGATAGCAATGTCGTACACCGTATGTGTGTTGCGATCTGTGTCGGAATTGTGGGAAATTAGGGGGGTAGGTTATGACTGATGCGCGGAGACTCCGGTTTACTGGCTTTGTAGTCACTGTATATTCTTCTATTGTATTGCTTGCATTGTTTGCAGGAAACGGATCATTTATTCAGCGATTTCAACATAACTGGCTGGTTGTTCTGCTTTTTGTTATCTTTACTCCAATTTTGCGCCGACTGACGTTAAGAATGACTTCTAAATTCACAGAATCTACAGAGGTATCCCCCTTTTGGTTGAGGATCACGTCACCTTCCGCATCAATGAGACTTCTCATGATCATTTTTCTCGGCGGGGCGTTAGTGTTTGTAGTCTCGCTCCCGGGTTATATTGAAGGAACTCAGCCTAGGTGGCTCACATTCATTCAGGGGCTAGGGGTATTATTAGGAACTTCTGGTATGGGATTCGTTGCAGACGTATGGCGTATGCGCAATGGTCGTCGATCAAGTCAAAACCAATAGACTTGCGTCCCGACATGTTGGGATCCGGGTGCATGCGGAGCCAGGTACGATAAACACGAGGGGGTGACGAGCATGAAACGAGCGATTGTAGAGACTGTGTTGACGTTTCTGCTTGGGGCGTGGCTGTTCACGTCCATCTTCTTGCATCTGCCAAACCTCGTGCAATGGGCCGATCTGATTCTGGTAATCGGCGTTGCGGCATACAACGTGATCCGCATGGTGCAGGCGAGACGGGCGCGTCAGCGATAGAAGCCATCACGGAGGCGAGTTTATGGCTAAAAGACGACGTAAACGTTATAAGAGTCGTCGGCAATCCCTTGTGACATGGATGTTCATTGTTGCGAGCATCTATGTTGTTCTGATCACTGTTGGACTTGTTATCAGGTGGATTTCGGCGCATGAAGATATCATGATCATCGCGGGTATTCTTGCGGTCGGCGTTCCCGTCGGTTACGTCTACATGAAAATCAGAAGAGCCCGACTCGCCAGACAACACGCTGAAAATGCCCGTCTGAACATTGAACAAAAATTGCGAAATTCAGGAATCCCCCAAATTGACGTTATGACGGGACGGCAATTTGAAGAGCGAATGGCGCTTTATTTTCAAGATCTTGGTCTTCGCGTAGAGACCACTCCCACCTCCGGCGATTACGGGGCTGATCTCGTCTTATTTCACCAAGACGGAAGCAAAACGGCCGTACAGGCAAAGAGATACAGCGCATCTGTGGGTGTCGATGCCGTCCAAGCCGTCATTGGCGCCACGCGATACTATAACGCCCAACACGCTATGATCGTCACCAATAGTCACTTGACAAAGAATGCCAAAGAGCTTGCTCAAGTTTCAAATGTCCAAGTGTGGGAACGAGAAGAACTAATTGACCATCTTGCCGATCAAGTTCCTTTGCCTATTACGAAGGACAAACGCATAAATTGACCGCAATTTGACCGTATTGTTCGAATCATCCCCTGTACACCAAGAGCAGAACATCAGGATGGGGAGGTTTAGCGCGTCGAGGAGATCCAGCTTCGCGATGATCAGCACGAGGCCGTCGAGGCCTTTCTCGATGGGGTGTCGCGCGCCCAGCCGTCATCGCTGCCGCTATCGTCCAGTGTTGGCACGAAGATATGAACCATATGCGCCCGATCCTAATGCCGACGTGATCTTCGCATCCATCACGCTTGCACGCGTAATCCGACAGGCGATGTTCGCGAAAAGTAATACCCAATCGATTGAGACAGTGTATGTGTTGCCAGTTTGGCTCCATGACGTGATACGAATACGTCGCGAATGACTAAACTGGCTAATTTTCTCGAGAATATTTTTTCGATTGGGTGAGTGGAGTGTATTTCTCGAGTAGCGCGCAGAGATAAACACAGAGATTTAGCAGACCTCTGCTGAATCTTATATCGGAAGGTGATAGCATTGGCAAATCATTACCCGTGGGATGACTTCGCGGCAACCCACAACCTCCTCTGTCGGGAGTTGGAAAATGCCGGAATCGCACTCGCGTTGTTGCGCGAGGTTCTGGAGGCGGCGCGGGAGGTGGAACGGGTCCCATTGGGGATGCCGACCACCGAATTACGGGTCGCGCAGGACAATTACGCAAGGAGCTTCAATTGTTTGGCCAATAAAATGAAGAAAGCCGGACTTTCGCCGACGCTACTGAGAAATGTGGTGGAGGCAGCGCGTGGAGTATGGGTACTTACGGACTAGAGGCGGTCGGATCTTGACGGCGGATCGCGCAATGAATGAGTTGGCGCTCCTCCGGGGGCGCTTTTTTGTCCCCCGATGCTTGGTGGATGAAATTTAATCGGTATTCCGGAAGGGGAACGGTCCAAAGTAGAGAACTTAAACAAGGATTGGACTGCTTTTAACTGCGTAATCGTCGGAGAGATTGGCGACGTGTTTAGCCAGCAGATCCCGGTCGACCGAGTTGCTGATTTGAGGGCGGCGCTGCCCTGCGCGGATGCAATGCATCGTTGACAAGTTAGACCTGCATGACGCTGGCGTGCCGCCATCACTGCGATGAAAATGAGCATTTCCCGGATAGCGAGGTAAACATTTATGACGCTTGTATCGAACCTTACCCAAAAATCCATAGAGTCAATTTTGTCATCTTCTGTTATAGCGTCTACAGAGTCGTTGGCTGGGCATGGAGAGATTGAGGCACGAGGAGCTATCTTTACCCGTTCTGAAGTAGTTGACTTTATTCTCGATCTTGTTGGCTACACGAAAGACCAGCTACTGCATAAGAAGCGGATTTTGGAACCCTCATTCGGTGATGGGGATTTTCTTCTTCCCATCGTGGATAGATTGCTGACATCATGGCAAGTATCAGGGGGAGAGGGGGACGCGCTGGACGATTTGGGCGATGCCATCCGAGCCGTTGAAATCCACCGCGAAACATTCTATTCAACCTATGCGGCGGTAGTTGCTTTGCTCAGGCAGAAAGGGGTGGTTGCGCAAACAGCTACAGCCCTTTCGGATCGCTGGCTTTTGCGGGGAGACTTTCTGCTGGCTCCCCTGGAAGGTCAGTTTGACTTCGTTGTTGGTAATCCGCCCTATGTACGCCAGGAATTGATCCAAGCGCCTCTCCTGGCGGAGTATCGGGGCCGTTACCAGACGATGTACGACCGGGCTGACCTCTATATTCCATTCATTGAAAGGTCTCTGTTGGCGCTTTTGAAGGGGGGGAGTTTGGGTTTCATTTGCGCGGATCGCTGGATGAAGAACCGCTATGGGGGGCCGTTACGTAGCCTTGTAGCTGAACAATTCCACCTGAAAATCTATGTCGATATGGTGGACACCCCGGCATTTCACTCCGATGTGATTGCCTATCCGGCTATCACCATCATTAGTCGAGAAGCACCCGGTCCGACTCGCATCGCCCATCGCCCAGCCATAGACCGCGCTGTCCTCGCGACATTGACCGATGCGTTATGCGAGTATCCTTTGCAAGAGAATATTGGATCTGTACGGGAACTGGATCGAGTCCCCAATGGCGAAGAACCGTGGTTACTCGAATCGTTGGATCAGATGGCTCTGATTCGACGGCTTGAGCAGCAGTTTCCGAGTTTGGAAGAAGCAGGTTGCAAGGTAGGTATTGGCGTGGCGACTGGCGCAGACAAGGCATTTATCGGAAACTTCGAATCCCTGGATGTTGAACCGGATCGAAAGATACCACTGGTAACAACCAGAGACATCGTGTCCGGTGAGGTGGAATGGCGCGGACTGGGTGTTATCAACCCGTTTCACGAGGGTGGCGGTCTTGTCGATTTGCAGGAATACCCGCGCTTACGTCGCTATTTAGGGGCGCGCCAAGATGTAATTGCAGGCCGTCACTGTGCGCGGAAGTCGCCAGCTAACTGGTATCGAACGATTGATCGAATTACTCCTGCTCTTGCAAAGACACCAAAGCTATTGATCCCTGATATCAAGGGCGAGGCCCACATCGTTCTTGAAGGGGGAGAACTGTATCCCCACCACAACTTGTATTATGTCACATCCAACACGTGGAATCTGAGAGCGTTGCAGGCTGTGATGCTCTCAAACGTTACACGCCTTTTTGTCGCGACTTACTCAACTAGGATGCGAGGGGGATTTCTCCGATTCCAAGCGCAGTATCTGCGCCGCATTCGCATTCCGCTATGGACGGATGTGACTGAGACTCTACGGTTGGAGCTGATGGAAGCCGCCACAAGGCGAGATTTGCATGCATGTAACTGCGCTGTGCATAAACTGTATGGCTTGAGTCGCGAAGAATTATCTATTTTTGGAGGCAATGAGGAATAAATGACCCTGAATTTAGTTGATTATGAACGAAAAGCGCGAGAGGCAGTAATGGTTTTCTGGGGCAACCGGGAGGCCGCTAAGCAGAAGCAGGTTGAAGCCGGGAAACCTGATCAAGGCGAACGAGCGGGTGTCACCGCTGGCAAGAACATGGATGGATTCTTGGCTTTAATGCTTGACATCGTGCAGGCTAACGGTTTAACTCGTGCTCAAATTCATCAGAGGCGGGCGGTATTGTCGTTGCCGGGTTACTTTCGGCCCACGAAACTTTGGGATCTTCTCGTTACTTATAAAGGTGAATTAATTGCAGCAATTGAACTGAAAAGCCAAGTCGGCCCATCGTTTGGCAACAACTTCAATAATCGCACTGAAGAGGCTATTGGTACCGCGCATGACCTTTGGACGGCCTATCGTGAAGAAGCGTTTGGCAAGCAACCGCGTCCTTTCGTGGGCTGGTTGGTCATGGTCGAAGATTCTCCAGAGTCAAGAGCCCCGGTCAGGGACGCATCACCGCACTTTCCCGTTTTCGATGAATTCAAAGGTGCGTCTTATCTGAAGCGCTATGACCTGCTCTGTCAGAAACTTGTGAAGGAGCAACTATATACAACAGCCGCCCTTATCACGTCGCGCCGGAATGCTGCCAAGACAGGTGAGTTCTCTGAAATATCGACCATGACCGGGCTTAGGACATTCGTCACTGCGTTTGCAGGTCATATTGCTGCAGAAGCGGCTCGATTGGGGGTGTAAATTTCCTGCTGGGCACTCACCGTAGGTGGAACTCAGAAATGGTCTTGGCCCCGTCGTGACGAAGTTGAATGGAGCCGACAAAATTGTAAGCGCATCATCTTGGGTGCGCTTTTTTGTCCCCCAATCCCATGTCGATGGCGGAGCTTAATCTTTCTCTGCGCGGCGGTGTCGATGGTCATGAAGTCAATCCGGAAGTACCACCACAGCGCTACACGCTCGACCTTGACTGTGTACGTTTGCCCGGCGACATTTCAATGATATCCGGCTATTCAACGGCTTTATGGCCGAAGTTCCTTTATGGTTCCGTGGAATTTCCCCAACACCACATGCTGCAGTATTTCTTGAATCCAAGTGCCGAGCAATTCATTCGGTGCGTCTTCGTTGTACAATGTGAGTTCCAAATTGCGTGCGTTAGCCCATTTATTGTGTAGATTGTCCTCTTGGGACGTGCGATAGGATGCGTACCCCAACCAATACATTTCTCGCGTAAATTGATCTCGATCCGCCGCAGTACGAAAAGTTATACGAAATTGCACTAATGGCTCGTTCTCTTGGAAGGTCGTTACGGATAGAACCAGACTATGGTCGACGCTCTCCACCATTTCATCAATATGCTGAGCGATGGCTAAACGCTCCCACGAGAATGGGACACCCAATAGTGTTAGGATGGTGTGTGTTCCGCCCACCCCTTCGCCTCCATATCCACAAGAGCAACCAGCAAACCACCATTCCTTGCCACGGTCATCTTGCAGAATCAAATGAAACTCCGTGATGTATGTCGATGTACCCACAGTCAAGGGAACGCGATATTTAGAAGGAACCTGGTTGCCGAAAACCTGCACTTGTCGTATGTTTCCAAAATCAGATAGATGTTGTTGAACGTACAAAATATTATCGTTTGTAACACCACTGTCAATTAACGTTACAGAGTTTTTCGCTTGCTGATCGAATAGCGCAACCCCATGCGTCTTATATCGCGAAACCAATTGATATCCACCGATCGCCAGTAAAGTTGTTTGGGGGATGTTTAGCTTTTTAGACATTGTCTCCAAGTCGGAAGTAAGATCATCGGGCAAATCCATTGTTTTACGCATCGCGAACTCCCCTTCAGGTTTTTGTATTGTTATTGATGGCATTATACAATTCCATTTAGGGCATTGCAATATGCACAATCAATGTATTATAATGAGTATAATACATGTACAAGAGGCATCGGAGAGGCGATGAGATGACCACCGAAAAATACAGGATGATCGACAGGAGGATGAGTCGAATGGATGCCTGCTCAACAGAAACAAAACCCAGCACTGATTTCCCCACTGCTTGGAACCACTACGCTGCTCTGTACAACGACCTCTCGGAGAAGATGCAAGAGGCCGGAATCCCGCCCGCTTTGTTGCGGAGTGTTGTGGAGGCGGCGCGGGAAGTTGAGCGGGTGTGGTAGTGGATACCGGAAGGGAGACGAGCGCAGTGACACAAGAACAGGCGACTCAACCATGGCATAAAAACGGCGGTGAGCGTGGCGTGAGCGAGGCACAAAGACAGGCGATGGCTATGATCGAGGAAAGAAACACCGGACGGTGGAGAACTCATCGGTTTGACGCTCGCAACTTTGCTCTGACTGTACTGGATTACCTGGTGATCGAGGGACTGGAGGTCACGGTGTCCTACCGGCAAGGCTTTTGGTTCCTCCATATCGAGGTGTGAGGAGAAAAACGCATGATCGCGCGTTATCCCGGCACGTGTCAGCATCGCGGACGGAAATTCCCGGTCGGCACGACGATTCAGTACGCCGACGGGAAGGCGACGCATGAAACGTGTCCTACGGCGGATCAAAAGGAGTTTTACGCCGAGTACACGGCAAACACTGCGGGACTGATGCCCAAGGCCGGCGCGTGGTCGTTGTGGAGTACATCGGCAGTCAGCATCTGAACAGTCGCTACGGGGGGGGGAACGAGCTTCATTCGGGTTCGGATGGTTTGCGAAAAGATCTTGGGGAGGCGGGCGCAGTGACACAGGAGCAGGTGAGCTTTTTCGAAGATCAAATCGAACATTTGGACTGGTATCGCCGCATCGTCAACGTGGCGCTCCAGTTGCAGTCTGACGAGATTTACACCCGCGAGGACGCAGTGACTGATTTGACCGGCCTGGCGCAAGGGATGGCAATGACGCTGGGAGTGCGGTGGAAGGGGTGAGTTTCGTCCCCCGCAGCGCGGACAGATGAGAAAGGGGAGTTGCAAAGTGACGAAGGAACTGCTGGTCAGCTACACCGCAACGGAAGAGGAAATTTTGTTGCCAAAACGCGATGCGCTTTTGGGGATGGCGATGGCCGAACTCGACAAGACCGACGTGGACGGGGAGGTTGTGGACCGGGCCTTGGACTGGTCGTGGGCGCTTCTGGATCTGGAAGAAGAGCACCGGCACATGTATACCCACCTGGCGATCGTTGCCGCGGAGGCCGATCCGATTCTGCCGACATCCCGCGCGCGTATTGCTGCAATCAGCGCGCTCTATCGCGTGGATCGGCATTGGCCCAAGCGCCTAGTCGAGTCGGGTTTCCTGGCCCAGGCCAACGTTCGGGAGGCGCGGCGGTATATGCGGAATCTGGACGCGATCCGCATGGTGACGCGGATGTTTGAGAATCGGGATTCCGTGCCGCCGCTCGAAGAAGAGTAGGATTTGTCACCCGCAGCTCCAATCGGTAGAGGGGAGTGTTGTTTCGTGAATTTGGTCGATATTCACCGTCTTAAGCCGCACCCGAAAAACCAGGAGTATTTCGGGGACGTGCAGGGAGAGAAGTACAAGGAAATCAAGCGGAGCATTGAGGCGAACGGGATTCGCGATCCGCTGAAGGTCCTGCCAGACTACACGGTGATTGCTGGACATCAGCGGCTGCGAATTGCTGCGGAACTCGGGCTGGCGCAGGTGCCTGTGGTGGTCTGTGATATTCCCGTTGTCGATGCGGAGTACCTGCTTATTGCCGACAACGAGGAGCGGCGGGGATCGGATGAGGATCCGATG
>JAJYTO010000130.1 GCA_021793015.1 Bacillota bacterium | reverse complement strand
AGGATCGACTGGATTGCCGCTGCTGTTGTTTGTCGCCAACACCTTTCTCGGCATCCCTGTACTCGCGACTGGCGGTGAAGGTCTTGCGTTTTTCGGAGCCCTGCTGATGGCTCTCGCGATCGCGGTCGCATTTGAAGCGGTCCCTGCATGGCGCAGGCGAACGCGCACAAACGCGGCGACACAACGCAGGCGCAAAAAGGGGACCGAACGCGAACGGCAATCGGCGCTGGGTCGTGCGGCTACGGTCATTCTGGTGGTCGCGATTGCGATCTTCTTGTATCAGATGGCCGCAGGCGCGTCAAAACCGCTCTTTGGCTGGGATGAGTACTCGTATTGGCTGTACGCGGCGAAACTGATCACCCTGGCGGACGGCAGAAGCACCGTGTTGCTCCACAACGCGTATGCAAGTTATCCGCTTGGCTTTCCGTATCTTGTAGCATGGTGCTACCATCTGATCGGGGAAATATCCATCGCACAGGCCAAATGGATATCCCCGCTCCTCACGGTCGCAACGCTGTTCACCATGTACAGCCTGTTGACCCGTCTGCGCATCGGCCGTTTTCTTGCATTGTTGGCCGTCGCCCTGACCGTCTGGGGCACGGAAACCCTTCTGTTGTATAACTGGCTCGCCTTTGGCGAAATGGCCTTCATGGACACCTACATCCTGGGAGTTCTGTACGGCATGGCGTGGCTGCGCACACAACGCCGGCACGACATCGCTTTATGCGGACTGTTTCTCGGCCTCTCGACTTTTCTGCGCGTCGACGGCGCCTATGTGGCCATTTTCACGCTGGTCCTGCTATGGTTTGCGGGGATTGGCGCCCCCCGCAAAGGACGCGGAACGTCCTTTGCAATCGCTGCAGGCGCGACCGCCATACCCGCTCTTCTCTGGGTATACTTCAAGGACCATTACCACGCCCGGGCGGGGTGGATCACCCGCCTGTCCTGGGCCACCGTCGCCCATCGGCTGCGCCCTCCATTCGTTACCGCGGTGTGGAGTTCCATGTGGCATACGATTTCCAATCTGCACACGTATCCCATTGGCGCATTTTTCACCATTCTTGTGGTCGCCACGCTGTTTTCCAGGAGACGCGAACTGTATTTCCTGTGCGCGGTCACCATTGCGCAGATCGTCTACCTGTTCGCCGCCTATATGGTTGTCTTCCCGACGTTTCAGGCACTGCACACATCCAGTCTTGACCGTTATCTGATGCGCGTCGACCCGCTCATTGCCGTTGCCTTCGTCCTGTTGCTCGCAAAACCGCCTGAAGACGCCGGACCATCCGTCAAGTACGCAACTGCACGAGGACGACGCCGACCAGGATCACGACAGTTCCCGCCCAGCGAAGCGGAGTCGCCTGTTCATGCAAGATGACGATGGACAGAATCAGCGCCAGGATATAAGAAATGCTTTGCAGCGGGTACACTGCATTCAACTGCGCGCGCGACAAAACATAGAACCATACGAGCGTTGCGATCACATACAGCACCAGACCGACCCAGATTAGCGGGGACAAGAAGACCGCAAGCAGGTTGTGCATGGTCAAGGCGCCGATGCGATCCAGTCCGAGTTTAAACAACAGCTGGCCAGTGACCAAGAGCACCACATTGACCAGCACCAGCACATAAACCAGCATCCAAGTCTCTCCCTGTCGCAGATTCTTCGAAACTATTGTACACGATTGAGCCGCCCAAATGCAGGGATGAGGCTGTTTCCTATGGAGGAGGCGCTTGCGAATGAAAGAACTGTTTCGCTTTGACGATCGTCTGCGCATTGACGTTCCCAACCTGCAAAGAGAGTGGAGCGAGTACAGCCGCGCAGAACGCATGCGCATCCTTGAACTGTGGGAACCCATGCGCGGGCGCATACCGGGAGTGGTCGCCGAGTTTGAGACCGAGATCAACGAGCGCCATCAGTTGTTGCAGGAAGTGGAAGACTGGGATAAAAGCGTGGCCCTGATGGATGAAATAGCAGACTATGCAAGCCGGATCAACGATCTGAACATCCTGTACCGGACGCAGCCCGACGCGGACGAGGAATCGTCCGAACTGTCGGGCGAACATCGCGACGGGGAAAAATAGCCGGCGCCCGCCACGCCTTTGAGCAGCGTGGCTGCTCAAAGGCGTGGCTGCTGGTCCGGGCTGGTTCGCCGCTCGTAGCGCCTGTTAGTAGCCGGCGAACCGCGCTGTTTCAATACGGCCTGGTTCGCCCGGAGTCATGAGCCGCAGCAGGGCTGCCCGAAGAACGGCTGTCTGGGTCGCCGCATCGTGCGGCTTGCCCAGCGAATGCCCGAACGCGAACCCCTCGGGGTGAATGGCCCTGGAAGGGCGCATCAAACCTGATTGTTCCGGATCAATCGTGATAAGCACCGTCGGAATGCCGATCATTTCAATGGCGCGTTGAACCGTGACCACGGTTCGATGGCAAAGCGGTCACCCAGCGGTGAGAAGCACGGCGTCGGCCCGAGAGCGGTCCACCTCTTTGGCGATCGCGGGAGCGGTGACAGCCATAATCTCATTCAATCGCATGGCATATCCCATCATGGACAGATGCTTTTCGGCGACCTCGGCGATATATCCCTGCTCTGCCAGTTCGCGCAAGCGGTCGACCGGGAAGATCGTGTTCGGATCACGCCGCGGTTCTTCCCAATTGTAGTGTTCAATGGGTGCGCCGTGCGTCACCGTCAGATCCGCCACGGAGACATCGCCGGGAATGACCCGGTACGTGGCGTCGCCGGCTCGGTCATACGGTTCCTGTGACCGCAAATGGATGCCGGCGGTCGATACAATCATGATCGTCATCTGTTCCAGGGACTTTGCCACGGGCGTATATGGAATGGCCTTGCGCGACAGTTGAACCGACACGTCATTCACCTCGTTATGCAAAATTCGTTCAAACGACGTTGCGGAAGTTGTCCGAAAAGGGGCGGGAACTCCGCACTGTATAGTACTATAGCATACACAGCCGCGTCCGCCGACAGTTGGGAGCGCGACACGGCTGCACTGGAGGAATCGCCTTGCCTGAGTGGCTGTCAGCCCCCCCGTTGCTCGCCGTTCGTTCACACCCGTCCACCGATCCGGAGATCGCCGTCTACCATCTGACCTATCACGCTGACGGTCTCAGACAAACGGCCTATCTCGCCTATCGTCGCGCCGCCGTGGAAAACGCCGTCGCGCCTCTTCCGGGATTTCTGTACTTGCGCGGCGGCATCGGCCGCGTCGGCATGGTTAAGCAGGACTGGTTGATCCGGTTTGCGCGGCGTGGCGCGGTGGTGCTCGCTCCCGTATACAGGGGCAACGAAGGCGGAGAGGGGCGGGAGGATTTTGGCCTGCGCGATCGGGCCGACGCGTTCGCCGGAGTGACGCTGTTGCAGAATCTGGGCGTCGTGGACTCTGATCGCGTGTCAGTCTACGGATTTTCCCGAGGCGGTCCCATGGCGCTGTTCTGCGCCATGGAGGATCTGAACGTGCACACGGCAATCACCCATGGAGGCGTCTCGGACCTGGCGCTCACCTACGAACAACGGGTCGATCTGCGCCGCCTTTTGAAACGGATCACCGGCGGAAGTCCCATGAAAATGCCCGCCGCGTACCGGGAACGTTCGCCCGTATGGCGAGCGTCCGACATTCGCGCGCCGCTGCTGATCATCCACGGCGCGGCAGACGTTCAGGTGGATGTTTCGCACGCACACCGATTGGCGAGCGCATGCGCGACCGCCAATATCAACGCCGAGCTGTGGATACTGCCCGAGGTCGGCCACCATCTGCCTGCTGCGCAGTGGGATTCCCTCATCGACCGTATGTTTTCCTGGATTCGCGCACAATAAAGACCCTGGATCCAAGATCCAGGGTTTCCGATTGCCCGTATCGCTTACAGTTTCGAAACGTTGGCCGCCTGCAGACCGCGATCGCCGCGAACAATCTCGAAGGTTACACGCTGGCCTTCGTCCAACGACTTGTAGCCGTCTCCTTGAATGGCGCTGTAATGTACGAATACATCGTCTCCGCCTGGCACTTCAATGAATCCAAAGCCTTTCTCTGCGTTAAACCACTTCACAATACCTTCTTGCATGGTTCCTGCTCCTCCTAAACCGCTCACTTAGCGGTACCTTCAGTTATGCGTCCACAGAAGTCGCGCTTCGCAACTTCGTCTCACCGTTCGCGAGTCGCTACTTGTTGATTAGCGAGAACAGTTACTACTATACGCATAAAATCCCTACTCTATTCAGGAAAGGCACGTCGCTGAACGTGCATTCCCAAGTACAGCGGCTTCAACGCGTTCGACATACTGTGTTCGACCAAGTCATTATGGCACATCTTTTGCCATGTGTCCAGTACTTCTCACAATTTTCTCTAACCATTATTCGCACCCACATATTGTCGGGCAATATTTGCAAACTCCGCAGGCGCCGTTCAGTGTCGGCGCACGTCGTTCATACAATATCACACAGTCCAACGCTCGCTTGCAGCATGAGCGCCGCAAGCGTCCAACATTTGCGGCATGCTCTCCATACGCTTGGCGAGAGCGACAGGAGGAACGGCATGAGCCACCGCCGACCAGAACTGGGCAAATGGCGGTTATGGAAGTTATTTTGGAGCGATGCTGCCATCCGGCCATACTTGCCTGCGACCAGACCATTTTCGGACCATGCCCTGGAGACGATGCTAAATCGTTATGGTTCTGTCTACGTCAAGCCGATCGCGGGAGCTCGCGGCCAGGGCGTCATGCGGACGTACCGCCGCCAGCAAGCATACGGTCTGCATTTTGAAGCCAGAAACCCACTGTCCATGGCCAGTCTGCCCTCACTGACCAGAGAGATTCACAGACTGGCGGGGAGCCGCACACTGATCGTGCAGCAGGATGTGAGACTGCTCCGAGTGCATGGCCGGCCGTTCGACATTCGGGTCATGATGCAGAAAAACAGGGAATTCCGCTGGACGTGCACAGGCATCTGCGCCAAAGTCGCCGGACCCCACTCAGCCATTACGAACGTAGCGCGCAGTCATGGCGCCGTCATGTCTTTGGCTGACGCCCTGCGCGAGTCGCAAGGGTGGTCAGCCTTGGCCATTCAGACGCTGCAGCGCCGGCTTGAGAGACTGGGGTTCGCTGCCTGCCGCCGTTTCGAGCGGTATCAACCGTACGCTGAAATAGGTCTCGATGTTGGCGTCGATCGCACGGGACACCTGTGGCTGCTCGAAGAAAATACCGGGCCCAGCCACATGCTGTTCCATCACATGAGAGACCAAAGCGCCTATCGCCTGATCACCAAAACCGCCCAGGAACGACGCCAGGCGGCAAGACGACTCCGTCAGCGCAGCGGCTGATTCGCCTGCGCCAGCCGCTGTGCTGACGGACAGGAGCCTCGCATCGTTCGCATGGCTCTTCACTCCGGCACTTGCCGGCCTCCGTCGCCAGCCTCCCGCACACCAGGGGGCAACCAAGTTTGCTATACTATTGACAGCAGCGATCGGTGGAACATGCGGAACACAACGTGAGAGGTGAAGCATTTTGAAGACAGCCATTCTGTCCGACATCCACGGTCACGCAGTCGCTCTGGAGGCCGTGCTGCGCGAGTTGGACAGGCAAGACATCGATCAGTTGATCGTGCTGGGCGATCTCGCCTACCGCGGGCCGGAGCCAAAGCGCTGCATTGAGCTGACGCGCCTCTCTGCGCGCGCAGTGATCGGCGGCAATGCCGACGAATGGGCCGTGCGCGGCATCCGCGCGGGCGAAGTGCCCGACCATGTCCTGTTGCGCATGAACGAGGAACGTTCCTTCACGGCCGATCACATTGCGGACGAAGACATCGCCTATCTGTCTTCCCTGCCCATGAGCGCCGCCTTTGATTTGGGGCACGGCCAGACGCTGTACGCCTGCCACGCCGCTCCATCCGATCGATTTCAGGTCGTTTTGCCGGACACCTCAGACGAGGACCTTTCCGCACTCTATCTGAACGAGGACGAGACAGAGCCCAACATAGCCGCGTATGGACACATTCATATCCCCTATATTCGCAGCCTTAAAGGAGCGATCATCCTCAATCCGGGCAGCGTCGGACTGCCGTTTGACGGCAATCCGAACGCTTCGTATGCTGTTGTCGAGACATCGGTAAACACCATGAACGCCAGCATCCACAGGGTAGCGTACGATTTGCAGCTGGCGCTCGAAGCCCTCGAGCGGCTCGACTATCCGCACCGCGAACGTTTGGCGCAGAGCATGGAGCGGGCCGCCATGCCGTGAAGCCCTCGTAATTGAACCATCGCCCCTTTTTGGGCAACAACGGTCACTCCACTCTGAACACAGGTCCCTTCGGCACAAAGGGGAGTTTCGCACCTTTTGGCAGTAAAAAAGCGTGATTTCGGTGAATGGTCAAGCGATCACAATAACCGTCTGTAATTATCAACAATGGCCCTTGCTTTGGGAAATCTTTCGCAGAGTCCAGCAAATCAATACCCGGTTGCAAGATTGTTCCCCCGCGCCCCTTCACTCGAACTCGATCAAGTATGTCCTCCGGCAACATATATCCTTCGTCATATGCAATGGCATCGCAAAATACAACGCGTACTGCCGGAACTTCTCGAGATATCGCATAACTTGCAATGGCTCCGAGTGCTTTCCCTAACATCTTCTTATCCATAGAGCCAGATGTATCTAATATGACGCCAAATGTCCGTCCTTCTTCGGATCCTAATGCATTTATCCACTTCGGTCGGGGAATATCTGGAGTCGATGACTGACGGCGACTGATACGAGCATAGGAGCGAACTTTCTCCAAGGGTTCAAAATACGAGTCAAACCATCTACCCAACTCGACGTCCCAAGGAATCGGAGGCTGACCAAGAGCACGAATCTCCTCGACCAATCCGGCAGGCAGAAACCCGCGCTGTTGATCTTGGTGGTAAATTAGGCCTTGGGACAAAGCATTGCGAAAAAAACTGTCCAGATCTGTATACGCCGCAGACTCCCAAAATGAAGGGCTTCCCCGATCAAGAATGTCACCTTTTCCAAAACCTCGAAACGTCTGCAGTTTGCGATACATCCGAAGATCCGTGACAATTCGATCGTAGATCGACTCCGCTGAGAGTCCTTTTAGTTCTGGATCCAAAAGCAAACCAAGTTGCGGAATATCTCCCACTCGCATATCCACCAACCATTGGTTGATCACATAGTCACAAGCAACATTCCAATAGTAAGGGTCGCGTCCTTGACACCGTTCGTGATGGAGAAGTCCTGCATGAAGCAACTCATGCGCCATGACAAATCTGCACTCATTTTCACTTAACCCAGCAGCTGGATTAAAAAATACCTCTCGCGAAACGACATCGATTGCGGCGATGGAAATATCTAAGCGCTGACAGATAACCGCATCTTCAACAATGGAAAATCCAGTCGCCAAGGACCCTAATAAGGGATAATGGTTAATAAACCACTTCCTGGCCTTTTGAGGTGCTGTCAATCGTTCCACTATACCCATGAAGTCCTGATACCCTGCTGCTGCTTCAACGGCTTGTGAGACAGCCGCGGAGAGACCATACCCAAAAACCGCTCCCCAATCCACTTTCTGACGATAGGCTCGACTCGATGCGAATAACATATCGCACTGTTTCTTGTCACCAACGCCAAATTGCTGCATGTATGCCGGTACTCCCTGTTCACAAAAACGCTGATACAGACTATCCTCATCAGCAGCGGAGAAAGGGTAGTCTCCGAGAACAGAATCCGGTGCCTTACCCAGTTTCAAATCCCGCAAGAACTTGGATACCGTACAGTCACAGGCAATATTCCAATACGTCTGGTTTACTTTTGCTTGAAAATGACCGAAACCTAAATGAAGCAGACAATGAGCGAGCACATAAATCCATTCTTCGGTTTCCCCACGACGTTTGGGATGGACATAGATAGCCCCTGTGTCATCTACATTTGCCCATCCATTTGCAGGATATTGGACTTCTTCACGTCTAACAATCGAGGCAAAGCGTATCAATCCAGAAAACATTGGGTGACGCGACAAGTAGGCTACTGCCTCTTCGAATGCAGCGATGGCAGGATCCAATTTGGGTTTTCGCCTATTATTCAATGTCATCACTCTTTTCGATTCGCCAATCGAGGCAAATCACGGACTACTTCGATCATGAACCACTCTGGGAGACGTTCGCTGTCGTGTTGCGATACGACCATTTGCGCCATTTCCAAGCTAATTAAGCTTAGTTCCTTAATCAGTGCCTTGGCCCGATGTGTAAATTGACGATTGGCCTCGGAAACATTCGCCTTTTCCTGTGGGAGGTCCTTTATAAGCAACGCACGGAAGGACATACAAAGAAAATACAATATATCCCGGTCTTCCGCTCGGTCAGGGAACTTCAAATCGCCGTCGATGATTTGCTTAAGGCTATACTGGTTCTGCATCTGTTTGTAAAACGCCTGAAATTGAGCTGCATGATGAGGTGTTAAACATCCTGATGACAAGATGCCGAGCGTCTCTCTCGTGAGTATGTCACCATACTCTTTCAGAGAATCGCTTAACATATGCCATGAACGGGGGGTCGAAAAGGGCTCTTCCGTTTTCGGCGGTTGAGTCCACAAGTGATCCGGTCGCGCATGTAAATAGTCCAAGATCAAGGGGTGTATGTCATTCTCACAAGCCCACGCATACCAGTCGTGAAACGACGCTTTGAGTTGAACGTGAAACATTCGGTTAATAAGAGCAGCAGACATTGGTTTAACAATGGAACTGTCTTGTACGCGATTCCCGGCGCCAATTATAATGGATCCATTTGGCAAATAATAGTCTCCAATACGTCTCTCATGAATCAGACTATAAAAGGCCTTCTGGACTTCATGCGAACATGCGTTGAGCTCATCCAAAAATAGGCAATATGGTTCCTTTCGCGCAATTATGGCAGGTGGACAAAAGCGGCTAACGCCTTCGATGATTTGCGGTACTCCAATAATATCTTCAGGAGCTAACTGACTTCCGAGCAAGGAAACGCATTCCATACCCAATTCGTGCGCAAACCGCTCCACTAAAGCGGACTTCCCGATACCGGGTGGACCCCATATAAACACAGGACGAACAACCGCAACATTAAGCAAGACATCGTAAAGTTGACTCGGACCTATAGTAATAGAGATGTTCAAAAGTGCATTCCTCTCTGATAACAAATAGGCATCTTGGCTTAGATCCCAAAATCACGACAACAATGAACATTATTCCAAGACGACCTGAAGGGTTATTTGGTATGTCCATTTTCATCGTATCAATATGGATGAATTTTTTCACTGGAAATATTGACAACCTCTTGGCTGGCTACAGAACATGGGCTTGAGTCTGAGCTCCAACCATGCAGCATAACAACTGGATATCCTTGATTACCAAACCGGAAGCCCTCACGGATCGCCGCATAACGCGCGCACTGTCGACGCACCCTAGACAGCAGCGATAGAACTGGAAACACGACGGCAGGGAGTCAACCCGCGACCTTACGAAGGACGGTGATCACATGGGCGAGAGAACGCAATTTGAACCGGGAGACCGCGCGCCAAACGATGGGCTGTACATCGAAGTCAGCGAATCGAGACACACTGGATCGCTGCCGGATCTGCGCATGATCCGCCTGCAACAGGGCGATCGCTTTCCCGAGACGCAAAACAAGGATCGCAAGTGGACGCACAAGAAAAACTGAACGGCGACCAAAGACAGGGCCTGCGCTCCTACCGGACAGACCCTGTCTCCGCGTATCTCTTCGCCAAAATGTCGATCTCCTTCTTCAACTCTGACACCATCTCGCGCTCGGGAACTTTGCGCACCACTTCGCCATAACGAAACAGCAGACCTTCGCCGCGCGCTCCGGCGATGCCGATATCCGCTTCGCGCGCTTCCCCCGGTCCATTGACTGCGCAGCCGAGCACGGACACCCGGATGGGCGCCCGAATGTTTTGCACGTACTCCTCAATCTCGCCCGCGATGCTGATCAGGTCGATGTCGATCCGCCCGCAAGTCGGACACGACACCAGAGTGACAGCGTTTTGAATGATGCCGAACGTCTTCAGAAGTTCCCGCGCGACCCTGATTTCCTCGACCGGGTCTGCGGACAGGGAGACGCGGATCGTATTGCCGATGCCCATGGAAAGCAGAGTGCCGAGTCCTGCGGCGCTTTTGATCGTTCCGCCAAACAGCGTCCCCGATTCCGTGATCCCCAAATGGAGTGGATAGGCAAACGCCTCCGCCGCCAGACGGTAAGCCTCGATGGCAAGCGGCGCGTCCGACGCTTTCATGGACACGATGATATCGTGAAAGTCGAGCTCCTCCAGAATCGCGATGTGATGCAGTGCGCTCTCCAGCATCCCCTGGGCGGTCGGATAGCCATATCGTTCCAAAATATGGCGTTCCAGCGACCCCGCGTTGACGCCGATGCGAATCGGCACTCCGCGTTCCTGGCAGGCCCGGACCACCGCTTCGACCCGCTCGCGCTTGCCGATGTTGCCAGGATTGATGCGCACCTTGTCGATCCCATTTTCAATAGCCTTCAATGCTAACCGATGATCAAAGTGAATGTCCGCCACAAGTGGGATATGAATCTGCTTCTTGATATCCCGGATGGCCTCCGCGGCCTCGCTGTTGTTGACGGTCACACGCACAAGATCGCACCCCGCCTCTTCCAGGCGATGGATCTGCGCGACCGTGGCGGCGATGTCCGCCGTCTTTGTCGTGGTCATGCTCTGGATGATCACCTGGTCGTTTCCACCTATAGTGAGCGGTCCGACTTTGACGGGCCGTGTCTCTGTGCGCAGATGCATACGACAGCTCCTTTTCCATAATAAAGGATTTGCGCTGCAAATCCGGTGCGGTTCTGTGCTTCTCTATTATATCAGACGCCGGGATGAAAGCGGCTGTTCATCGGTGTATACTGAGACGGTGGCGCGGAACTTGCGGCCTTTTTGAACAGGTTCTGCGAGCAACCTGAAAAGGAGAGTGTGAATTTGAAGAAAGCGACGATCACCATGGAA
>JAJYTO010000129.1 GCA_021793015.1 Bacillota bacterium | reverse complement strand
CGAAATACCGCTCGGCGGTGCTGGAGCGCATGCAAGAGTTGACAGAGCGCGCCCAGGACGCCCACGTGGTGCTGTTGCATGAAAACGAAAAACTCATCTATGGCGACGTGCCGCTGCGCTGTCTCGATGTGCTTGAACACTGCGGATCACCTTTTCTGCGGGCGGCGTTTGATCCCGCCAATTTTGTCCAGTGTGAGGTGCGATCCATGCAGGAAGCGTGGCCGCTATTGTCGCCTTATGTGGTGTACGCTCACATCAAAGACGCTTTGTTCGCAGACGGCAGAGTCGTTCCGGCCGGGCAGGGGGACGGCGAAGTCAAAGCGTTCCTGCAAGCGTTGCGGGATCGCGCCTATTCCGGCTATCTGTCCATTGAGCCCCATCTGTCCTCGGGCAGCGCATTCTCCGGTTTCAGCGGTCCGGCTCTCTTCCATGAAGCCGTGCAAGCACTGAAGGGTCTGTTGGGTGAGATCGGGGAGGAATGGTGTTGACGCGGGAAGACATGAGCAGTGACCTCTTCGATCTTTCGGGAAGGACCGCGGTTGTGATCGGCGGGTCCGGTGTTCTCGGCAGCGCGATGGCGATGGCCCTCGCTGCGCACGGGGCTGATATTGCTCTGGCAGGTCGCGATGGGGGCAGGTTGGTGGATGCGCGGGCACGCATCGCAGCCGGCGGCGCGCGGACGCTTACAGTTTGCGCCGATGCCACGGTAGCCGATGACCTGCGCCGCGCGCTGTCTGAGATTTTGGCTTGGTCGGGGCATGTGGATATCCTAGTGAATGCGGCTGGCATCAACAGCACGACGCCGTTTGCGGACATCACGGAAACGGAGTGGAACGCGATTATGGACGTCAATGTCAAGTCGGTGGTGCTGGCGTGCCAGATTTTCGGTCAGCACATGGTGGAGAAAGGGGCCGGCGGCAGCGTCATCAACATGTCCTCCGTGTCATCCGGACCACCGCTCTCAAGGGTGTTGACGTATTCGGCTTCCAAGGCCGCGGTCAACAGTGTGACGCAATTTTTGGCCCGTGAATGGGCTCCCCATGGAGTTCGGGTCAATGCCATCATTCCCGGATTTTTTCCGGCCATGCAAAACCGCGCGATATTGACTTCGGAACGAACGGAGGCGATCCTGCGCCACACGCCGCTGGGTCGGTTCGGCGACCCTGTTGAACTGGGGGGCGCAGTCGTATGGCTGGCGTCCGAGAGGGCGTCGGGTTTCGTGACGGGAGCGCTGATCCACGTGGACGGCGGATTTACTGCGATGACGATTTAACCCTCATGATCTGGTTTTATCGATCATCGGCCAATCATGAAAATCGGAGTTGATCAGTATGCCTATCGTGCGACAGGCAAGGCCGACTCTATAGGGCGGCGTCTCGTGTCTGAACTTAATTGGGGGGTTTTTCGAAATGAGCCAAATTGAACTCCGACCGCTGGTCAAACAAATTGTCGAGTCTGTTCGAGTGACGGATGTTCATACGCACCTGTTCCCGCCGTCATTTCAGGATGTGCAGATGAGCGGGGCGGATCATCTGCTTACGTATCACTACTTGATTGCAGAGGCTTTCCGCGCGCACTCACTGTCCTATGAAGAGTTTTGGAGTCTGAATACGAGCGGTCAGGCCGGCGTGATATGGGAGAGCCTTTTTGTGAATGCCACTCCGCTCAGCGAGGCTGCTCAAGGTGTGGTGGCCATCGCGCAAGCGTTTGGGTGTGATGTGCAACACTTCGGACTGCAGGGGCTGCGGGGAAAACTTTCGTCTGTCGCATCGGCGGCGTATGTGGATGACGTGTTGGATCGATCAGGCGTCGACACTCTGGTGATGACCAATGACCCGTTAGATGAAGAGGAAAATAAGTACTGGGTGAGCGGTGCTTCGGTTCACCCTCGTTTTCACGCGGCGTTGCGTCTCGATCGTCTTGTGAACAGCTTTGTTGCGGCAGTGCCGCTTCTGGAATCTCAGGGGTACGCCGTGCGGCAGAATTTTGCCGGTGACTCATGGGCAGAGTTGGAGCGTTTTCTTGTCACCTGGGTGGATCGTATGAAGCCCCTCTATTGTGCGCTGTCCGTATCCGATGAGTTCGACTTTCCGGAAGCCAGTGATCGGGGACGACTGCTTGCTGAATTGATCCTGCCGTTTTGCCGTGCAAGGAAACTGCCTTTGGCGCTCATGATCGGCGCTCGCCGACAAGTGAACCCGCAGTTGCACAGTGCAGGCGACGGTGTGGGACAAGCCTCTTTGCGGGCTATCGAACGCCTGTGCGACAGGTACAGTGAGAACAAGTTTATGGTGACAGCCTTGTCGCGGGAGAACCAGCATGAGTTGATCGTTGCAGCCCGAAAGTTCAGGAATCTTATGCCGTTTGGATGCTGGTGGTTTGTCAATACTTCGAGCCTTGTGGATGAGATTACGCGCATGCGTGTCGAACTCCTGGGGCCCACTTTTATACCCCAACATTCGGATGCGCGAGTGCTCGAACAATTGGTGTATAAATGGAAGCAGACTCGCGAGATGGTCACGGATGTCCTCGTTGACAAGTACGCGGAATTGGAGGCCATGGGATGGAACGTCTCAGCGGGTGATATCACAAGGGATGTTGAGCAGATGTTCAATAGCAACTTTTGGAGTTTTGTACGCATGTAGCAGTTGTTCAGAGATACGAAGGAGGTGAGGCGTCTGAGCGAGATGAATGATGTGGTTCAAGGCTTTCCGAAAAAACCTGTCATTACATTTGGAGAGCCGCTGGTTGCCTGTATTCCACAGACCCGTGGCACCGGTATGGCGATGTGTCAATTCTCGACGGAGAGTGCGGGTGCGGAACTTAATACCGCGATTGGCCTGGCGCGATTGAATGTTCCTGTGGCGTACGCGGCAACCGTTGGCAGCGATCCGTTCGGGCGCTTGGTGTGCCGGGATCTGGGCGCCGAAGGCGTGGATGCGTCGCGTGTCACGCGGTCAGTCGGCGGACAGACTGGTGTCCTATTCAAACAGTGGCGGGGACTGGCAGGAGATACGGACGTATATTACTATCGGTCAGGCTCTCCCATGGCTGTGGGCGAGTGGGACGTCGGCCAAGTACACCGTGACATCGCGGCTTCTGTGTTTTGTTGGCTGCACTCGACCGGAATTACATGGATGATCGGCGAGCAGACGCGCGCGCAAGCGAGTGAGCTACTTCAACTGGCCTGCAACACGGGAATGCCCATCTCATTTGATGTGAACGTTCGCTTAAAACTAGGTTCAGCGCTATCGTGGCGCGAGATGGTGGAGACGGTATGTCCCTTTGTCACATGGATACTACTGGGAGATTCTGAGGCTTACTTGTTGTATGGAACGAGGGAACCCGATTCTCTGGAAGAGCGGTTTCGAGAGCGTGGTTTCGCTGGGCAAGGAGTTATTATCAAGCAGGGGGATCAGGGAGCAACTGCCGTGGTGCGGGGAGTAGAGACGAAGGTGGACGCGTGGCCAATCAGTCAAGTGATGGACACGGTGGGTGCCGGAGATGGGTTTAATGCGGGCTGGATAGCAGGGACGCTGTTGGGCTGGGAGTTGCAGCGATCGCTTCGGCTCGGTGCGCTGGTCGGCGCGTATGCTGTGACAAGCACTGGGGATTCCAGTGGGTATCCCTATTGGGAAGAGACTGTAGCGCACATCGATGGCACGGGGATAGCGCGATGAAAATACAAAGCGTGGCGACATTTTTGACGGACGCGAAGATTGTCGCCGTCGTTCGAAAGCTCCCGGAAGCCAGTCTGGAGAACGTGGCGGCCGCCTTGATCGATGGCGGCATTCGGGCCATTGAGGTGACCCTGGATTCAGAAGGCGCCTTGGGCTGGATAGAAACACTCAGCGCGAGATATGGAACGCAAACGGCCATTGGCGCGGGAACGATCCTCACCGGGGAACAACTGGCGGCGGCGATGGGTGCGGGCGCTGACTTCTTGGTGTGTCCGCATCTGGACATGGAACTGATGAAGATGGCCCGAAATGCCGGGTATTCGCTAATACCGGGCGCCATGACCCCCACGGAGGTGCACAGGGCGATCACAGGAGGCGCGGAAGTCGTCAAGATTTTTCCCGCAGCCTCATTGGGTGCTTCTTATATCAAGGATCTATTGGGCCCGTTTGGAACGCTTCGACCCATGGTCACGGGCGGCGTCACTGCAGACAATGTGGCCTCGTTTTTCGCTGCGGGAGCCATGGCGGCCGGGATGGGGAGTTCTCTCTTTCCTCGCGCAGACATCGACAGCAAGAGTTGGAACGCCATTGCCCATAGGGCCAAAAGGATTTTGTCGCTGGTTTCTGATTGAACGGATTTGCCTGGCCTGGCTTATCGATGACATTCATTGGGGGAGTGACGGCATGCAGTTGACGTTTCGTTGGTATGGTGAATCCGATCCCGTGACTCTGGGCGAGATTCGGCAGATTCCCGGGATGAAGGGAATCGTGTCCGCTCTTCATGACAGATCGGCGGGCGAAGTCTGGCCTCTGGAAGACATTGTGCGCTATAAGAGGCATGTGGAAAGCTTCGGTCTTCAGTTGTCCGTCATCGAGAGTATTCCAGTGCACGAGGCGATTAAAATGGGTCTGCCTTCCCGGGATGAATATCTGGATCATTATCGGGAGACTCTACGCAACTTGGCGCAGGCCGGGGTCTCCACAGTCTGCTACAATTTTATGCCGTTGTTTGATTGGCTGCGCACGGCGGTCGATGTTCGTCTCCCCGATGGCTCCACAACGATGGCCTATAATGAATCGGAAGTGGACGAAGCGGCGCTGTTGACCGGGAAGTTGCGTTTGCCTGCGTGGAACATCACCGAACAACACGAGGAACTGAATGCGATGTATGCCTATTACAGAACGATGCCGGCGGAACAGTTGTGGCGCAATCTGAATGACTTTATACAGGCCGTCATGCCTGTCGCGCGCGAGTGCGGCGTCAACATGGCCATTCATCCCGACGACCCTCCATGGCCTGTGCTG
Source organism: Bacillota bacterium (assembly GCA_021793015.1). GTDB lineage: Bacteria > Bacillota > Bacilli > Alicyclobacillales > SLC66 > JAKADD01. The sequence goes on along the minus strand of JAJYTO010000129.1, from coordinate 6,027 downwards.
GGGTTGCCGCGGATCATCGGGGATCAGCAGGGACTGGAACGATTGACGCAACTGTACGATGATCCCTGCAACGGCATCTGCTTTTGCAGCGGTTCGCTTGGCGCGAATCCAGAGAATCGGTTGACGGCGATCGTACGTCATTTTGGCAGCAGGAAGCGCATCCATTTCGTTCACTTAAGAAATGTAAAAGTGACGAGGTATCGGTCATTTTACGAATCGGGGCATCTCTCGCAAGAGGGTTCCGTCGATATGTACAGTGTGGTCAAGGCGCTGCATGATGTTAGCTTTGCGGGGCCGGTGCGCCCGGATCACGGCAGAATGATCTGGGGCGAGACGGGGAACCCCGGGTACGGGCTGTATGATCGGGCGCTGGGGGCTGCTTATGTGCACGGATTGTGGGAGGCTGTGTCCAAGGGCGGGGAAGGGGAGAGATATGGTTAGGAGGACTTGGATGTGGGATGTGCAGAGCGGATGTTCATGTCCATCATGAGTGTCCAATGCACCACCGCTCCCTCTACACCGGAGGATTCTTCCGTGTTGCTTATCCAGAGTCTTCGCACGTTCCATGGCCTTCGCCGATACACACGCGGCTCTGCATCCCCTCGTCCCTTGCGGGTTTCAAATTAACGATGCGGCAGGATTCACTTCATGTTGCGGCCTGCAATGTTGCTTCACCCTTCTGGGCTTTTCACAGGGCTTCACCCCTAGGCTCTCACCACCAGGTGCCTGCTAGCTACGAGGCGGTCTGGTCCCTACCTCGACCGGACTTACACCGGTTGGTTGTGCCTAGCTTTGCTAGGCGCGCTGGGCCCTATTTGACGCTCACCTTGTATCAGCTCTCGCCGTGCGTCCAGCGGGATCGCAGCAGATACGCAGCCGCTTTGGGCTGTCGCTGGCGTGTGAAGATGCCCTTGCGGTTGCCCAGAACACGGGTCGGGCTTTGTTTTGTGGCAAAGTCCGCGAAGTTCCACACGTGTTCTCCGATGACAAAGTCGAGTCTATCAAAGACGTGATGATACCGAGATAGAAATTCGCACTGAAACTCCTCTGTAAACAGGACGGGCGGGTCCTGGTGGAACCCGGCCACCGTGTCGGCGCCGTACTCAGTGATTAGAATGGGTTTGCCGAATCGCTCGTGCCAACGCCGCAAATCCTCTTCCAATTGCTTCTCAATGACTTGAATGTTACCAGAGTCCGTGTACCAGCCAAGGTAGCGATTGACGCATAGAACGTCGAACAGATCGGCAACGTTTGACTCATCGGGTAAAGTGTATTCGACAATAGCCATGGGACGGGTAGCGTCCATTTGGCGCATGGTCTCCGCGACGCGGGCGAAGTAGGGGCGAGCGCCTGACTCGTAGGTGGCGGCCTCATTGGCCACGCTCCACATGACGACGCAGGGGTGATTCTTGTCCCTTTGCACCAACTCTCGCAGTTGATGGATGTGCGTTTCGAGCAATGTGTCACCAATACGATCCGGCACGAACACAGTCTGGTTCCGATCCCACATATTTAATCCCACAGCGGGTGCCTCGTCGATGACGACCACACCCAGTTCATCCGCCAGGTCCATGATCTCATCTGCATACGGATAGTGCGACGTGCGAAAAGAATTGGCGCCAATCCACTTCATTAAATTGAAGTCCTTGATGTTTAATGCCGCATCAAGCCCCTTGCCGCGAATGTCAGCATCCTCATGCTTGCCGAAGCCTCGGAAATAGAATGCCTTGCTGTTAATAAAAAAGCCCTGCTCACTGACATGCACCGTGCGAATTCCAACCGGTAAAGGGTACTCATCGACAATTGCGTTCCTTGGGTCCACCAACTGAGCCACGAGCGAGTACAGATAAGGGGCGCCCGGCTCCCAGAAGTGGGCGTCTGGCACGACTATTGTCCCGGATGCTCCGTGGCAGACACCAACTTCGACACCACTCGAATCCAGAAGGCGCACTTGCAAATTAGCGGGTTGCCCTTCTTCACCATGGCGTCGGTCTCCTTCTTGGCTGACTGCCTGATGGATGTCGTAGCGGATAAGACCCGTCTCACCCTCAATGTCAGTGCGCACCGTAATGTCGTCGATATATCTCTGGGGCGTCGTATACAAGATCACGGGCCGATGAATGCCCGCATAGTTAAAAAAGTCATGGAAGTACTTTTGACGTCTGTGGCCCAACGGTTGACCAAAGTCGTCCACATCATCAACAATGCCCGGTGGTAATGTCGTCCAATCGAGCACGTTGTTCACTTTGATGGTAAGTCTGTTCTCGCCGCCAAACATGACGTGCGACGAAACGTCCCCCTCAAAGGGTAGAAAGCCGCCACGGTGTTGCGCGACATGATGTCCGTTCACCCAGATGGATGCATGATGACACGCGCTGCCCACGCGTATAACCAATCGCTTATTCCTCCAGGATGTGGGTATCCGGAATTTCCGCTCGTACCAGACGTCACCCACATGATCGCGTAGACGTGCATCCTGAGTGATGTCGTTATAGCTGGCGGGAACAGGCATCAGGATGGCATCCGTCCATTCATGGGCATACCACTCTGCGCGCTCTCCTTCGCCATGCCAGTCCGGCTTGAAACGCCAAATACCATTTAGGTCTTTCTGCTCGCGCGTTGAGGATTCCCGTGGAAAAAGCATAGCGTCATTCTCCTTTTGTGACGAACAATTAGGACCGGGGCAGGTGCAGCCCTTCGTGGTCATATTCAACTAACCTGCTCATTAGCGCAATAACATGATGGCTGTGGGCAAAGCTCCACATCGGAGAATTCGAGTATAGCACTGACGAGCAAAACCCGGCCATCACGGATCAGATCCGGCCAGGACCGCGTCAAAGTCCAACGGTATTAAAGGAGCGCCATCGTGGAATCCCTCCATGTGCCAAGAAAAGTGGACGCGTCGTTTTGGAGAGAGATCATGGCGGAATCGAAACTGACGCTCGCGTTCGACGATGTGGGCAAAGAGCAATCGCGGATGCCGCTCTTGGCGGTCACACCGCAGTAAAAATTTTTGCTATTGACATGCAGTATAAATGGTTATAAAATTTCAACAAATTATAAACCCGTAATGAGGTGATTTGGGACACACTCAATGTTCACCAGTATGACGGTAGACTGTTGAGCGACAAGGGGGACGGGAAGTGAAGGCCGAAAGTTTGCGACAGGGCGTGGGGACAGATTCGTCAGGCAGCGCCCTGGCGCTGTCCGGGAGGCTCCTTGACGCGGCGCGCGATGAGGGTTACGCGCTGGGGATCATGTCGGGAACTTCCGGGGACGGCGTTGATGCCGCGCTGCTCGCGGTCAGAGAACATCCGGGAACTGAGATTCCGGAGATAACTCTGCAGGATTTTCTCTACGTTCCATATACGTCGGAGCAGCGCAAGCGTGTCTTCGCCCTGTTTGATCCGTTGGTCACGGCGGATTACGTTGCCTGGATGCATGTGCAACTCGGGCAATGGTTCGGCGCTGCGGCACAGTCCCTGATCGCGAAGTCTGGGGTGAGTCCGCAGGAGATTGTCGTGATCGGTTCGCACGGACAGACGGTGTGCCATCATCCCGATCGGCGCTTTACGCTCCAGATTGGCGATCCAAGTATCATTGCCGAGTTCACTGGTTGCGCCGTCGTATCGGATTTTCGTCGTCGGGATATGGCGCTTGGTGGGCAAGGAGCGCCACTCGTGCCGTATTTTGATTATGCATATTTTCGGGACACGCACAAAACGCGAGTGTTGCTGAACATTGGTGGAATCAGCAACCTGACAGTGCTGCGCGCGGATGGAACACTCGACGAGGTGATCGCCTTTGACACAGGTCCGGGAAATATGGTGATCGATGGGGCTGTCTCGTTCCTGACGGAAGGCCGTCTGTCGTTTGATGAAGATGGCAAGCTGGCTGCTCAGGGTCGTGTGGATCACGACTGGGTTGCGGACTTGATTGTGCATGACCCGTACTTCTCTGCGCCACCGCCAAAGTCGACGGGGCGGGAGCGGTACGGACAGTTCTACGTGGAAGAGAGGCTGCGCGCATGGTTCGGAGATTCGCCTTCACCGGACCGGTTGGCGGTCGGCAAAGCGAGGCGGGAAATGGCGGATGGCGTTGCGACGATGACCTATTTTGTCGCAAAAACCATTGCGCAGGCGATCCGCAATACAGTCGCCGGACCGTTTGAACTGGTGGTGACCGGTGGGGGAAGGAGCAATCTGACGCTGGTCTCCTGGTTTATCGAACTCGCTAATCCCGATACGGTTTTGGCGACAGAGGATTTTGGCGTGCCGAGCGATGCCAAGGAGGCCATGGCATTCGCCCTCTTCGCGTGGCAATTCACGCGTGGGCGGGCTGTCAACGTGCCCGCAGTCACGGGAGCTTCGCATACGGTGTTGCTTGGGCAGTACACACCAGCGCGGAGGATGGTTCTATGAAATTGGGCATGCAAAAGTTGCGCCGTATTGGTGAGATTTTGGCGAGTGAAGTAGCTCTTGAGCACATTCCCGGGGCCGTGATGGCGGTCGGAATCGGCAAGGAAATCGTGTACCGTGAGGCGTTTGGATTCGCCGAAAATACTGACGATCACCGCCGGATGATGACTGTGGACACGCGATTTGATCTCGCCTCACTCACAAAGGTGACGGCGACTCTCCCGGCGATTCTTATCCTGGTCGAACAAGGTGCATTGCGACTCGCAGATCCAGTGGGATTGTTTATCCCTGAATTCGCACAGGGAGACAAGGTTCAAGTCATGGTCTGGCACCTTTTGGCGCATTGCGCCGGTCTCCTTTGGCATCGCAAGTATGACACACTGTATGCATCGCCAGAGGAAATCCTTCAAGGCATTCGCTCCGAACCGCTAGTCTATGCGCCGGGTGAAAAGGTGGTATACAGCGACCTCGGATTTATCTTGCTCGGTGGGATTGTTCAAGCCGTGACAGGCCGAACAATTGGTGATTTCGCAGCTTCGTCGGTTTTTGAACCGCTCGGGCTGACCGCCACGGAGTTTCGTCCAATTCTCTCGCGCTTTCCGAACATGGCGGCAACGATTTTAACAAGCGACAGTGTGTCGGCAGAAAAGTTCGTACGGGGTCAGCGTCCGGGTCTTCCGTGCGCTGTCGGTGTGGTCAACGACGATAACGCCCGGGCTCTAGGCGGCGTCGCGGGACACGCGGGGCTATTTGCTCCAGTCGATGATCTGATCAAATATGTAATATCATGGATCGATCCGGTTAACTCATTGCTGTCAGGCGCTTCTCGCGAGATCTCTATGCGGTTGCATACGGAGGGAACCCTTAGCCGACGGGGACTGGGTTGGGTTTTGCGTCAAGACGATCACGATCACGACCCCACTGGCGATCTTTGGCCGATGACCGCCGTGTCACATACGGGTTTTACAGGCACGAGTATCGCATTTGATCCGGTATCCGGTTTATGGACGATCCTGCTCACAAATCGAGTGCATTATGGACTCCATGTCAACATCGGGGGACTGCGCGCTCGTCTTCATAACGTTGTCGCGGCAGCCGCAGTAGATTGATCTGTGTTCATGGAGGCGGAGGCGCGGCAGTGAACCGCGTAGGGTCGGCGGACGTCGTCTTGCGTTGTTGTTTGAGATTTGGTTTGGGGGTGAAGGTTCTTGGTTCGTCCGTCAGCGGTGTCAGATGTGCCGGCTTGCGCCAGTCTCATGTTGAAACATCCGTTGTGGCAATCGTATGGGTATACGTTCGAAGAACAGTGTAAGCGACTCACGCAGCTGTTCATCGACAAACAGGTGTTGATCGCAGAGGAAGACGACATTGTGCAGGGCTTTGTCATTTTCGATACACGGACGTTCGGCGATAACGGTTACATTCAGTTGATCGCTGTCGATTCGCGGTTTACCGGAAACGGCATCGGAGAGCGGTTGATGAATGCCGTGCATACGGCGATGAAACCCTTGCGACGCTGCTTCCTGCTTTGCACGAGCACCAACGTCCGAGCGCAGCGATTCTACACGCGTCTAGGTTACGTTAAGGTCGGAGAATTGCCGAACTGGCT